>CAMLRV010000016.1 GCA_946482495.1 uncultured Flavobacteriia bacterium | reverse complement strand
ATCATTACAACATCAACTTATCGAAAATGGCTCACAACAACTTAAAACCTTTGATACGGCTAAAGTTCGAGCGCAAAAATATTTACAAATAATCACATCAAAAGATGCAAATTAAAGACAAAATATTACTAATTACTGGTGGAACAGGTTCTTTTGGGAATGCTGTTTTAAGTCAGTTTTTACAAACCGATCATTTTAAAGAAATCCGAATTTTAAGTCGCGACGAAAAAAAACAAGACGATTTACGTAAGAAAGTCAACAATAATAAAGTCAAATTTTACATTGGTGATGTTCGCGATGTGAATAGCATTGATGCGGCAATTAAAGGTGTAGATTATATTTTTCACGCCGCAGCTTTAAAACAAGTGCCATCGTGTGAGTTTTTCCCAATGGAAGCGGTTAAAACTAATATTATCGGAACAGATAATGTACTTACAATTGCTGAAAAGTATGAAGTGAAAAAAGTTGTTGTACTTAGTACTGATAAAGCAGCTTATCCAATCAATGCAATGGGAATGAGTAAAGCGATGATGGAAAAAGTAATGGTGGCGAAATCTCGAAACTTAGATGATAGTAAAACAATTTTCTGTGGCACACGTTACGGAAATGTAATGGCTTCTCGTGGATCTGTAATTCCGTTATTTGTAGATCAAATTAAATCGGGAAAACCAATTACCATTACTGATCCAAATATGACACGTTTCATGATGACGTTAGAAGATGCTGTTGATTTGGTTTTATATGCTTTTGAAAATGGTAATCAAGGCGATTTATTCGTGCAAAAATCTCCGGCTTGTACCATTGAAGTGTTAGCCAAAGCTTTAAATTCATTATATAATTCTAATTCAGAAATTAAAATTATTGGTACACGTCATGGTGAAAAAACGTTTGAAACATTAGTGAATCGTGAAGATATGGTTAAAGCCGAAGATTGTGGTGATTATTTCAGAATTCCTGCCGATAACAGAGACTTAAATTATGAACAATATTTTTCTGAAGGTGATATTAAATTAACCGAATTAGATGAATATCATTCAAATAATACGGAAATTTTTGATGTGGATCAAATGAAACAATTGTTGTTGAAATTACCATTAATCAGAAAAGATATTTACGGAGAAGAAATCAATAAATATTTTGATTTATAATGATTAAAGTTGGAATTACAGGCCAAGACGGTTTCGTTGGCAAACATTTATACAATACATTAGGTTTATTTCCTGATGAATTTTATCGTGTCGAATTTCAACGCAATTTTTTTGAAAATAATAAAGATTTAGATGCTTTCGTTTCTCAATGTGATGTAATTGTGCATTTAGCAGCAATGAACCGACATGAAAGTCAAGTTGAAATTTATAATACAAATATAAATTTGGTGGAAAAATTAATCGCTTCTTTAGAAAGAACGAATTCAAAGCCACATATTTTACTTTCTTCTTCAAGTCAAGAAGAACGAGATAATTTATACGGAAAATCTAAAAAAGAAGGAAGAGAATTAATCGCGAATTGGGCTAACAAAAATGATTCCATTTTTACAGGTTTAGTTATTCCAAATGTTTTCGGGCCTTTCGGAAAACCATTTTATAATTCGGTTGTAGCTACATTTTGCCATCAAATTTCGCATAATGAAGCACCGAAAATTGATGTGGATGGAGAATTAAAATTGATTTATGTTGGTGAATTAGTTCATGAAATTATAACTCAAATTCGAAATAAAAATCATCAACCAAAACATGAAATTTTAAGCACATATGAAAAGAAAGTTTCTGAAATTTTAGACTTATTACAACATTATAAAGCAGAATATCAAGATAAAGGCTGTATTCCAACATTAACATCAACTTTCGAATTGAATTTATTCAATACGTATAGATGTTATATGGATATTGCAAATCATTTTCCTGTAAAATTGAAGCAACATACTGATGAAAGAGGAAGTTTTGTTGAAATTATTCGGTTAGAAGTTGGCGGACAAGTTTCGTTTTCAACAACTAAACCCGGAATTACAAGAGGAAATCATTTTCATACTAGAAAAATTGAAAGATTCGCAGTCATTAAAGGAAAAGCTTTAATTCAATTGCGAAAAATAGGAACAGATGAAGTATTGAATTTCGAGTTAAATGGAGAGGAACCTGCTTATGTAGATATGCCAATTTGGTACACACATAATATAAAAAATATAGGAGACGAAGTTTTGTACACCAATTTCTGGATAAATGAACCTTTTGATCCAAATGACGCAGACACTTACTTTGAAGAAGTATAAATTATGAAAAAATTAAAACTAATAACAGTTGTTGGAACACGTCCAGAAATTATTCGTTTATCGCGAGTGATGACTGCATTAGACGCTTCTGAAGCTATTGAACATATATTGGTTCATACTGGACAAAATTATGATTACGAATTAAATCAAATATTTTTTGACGATTTAGGAATTCGTAAACCTGATTATTTCTTAAATGCAGCAGGGAAAACTGCTACAGAAACAGTCGGACAAATTTTAATTAAAATTGATCCACTTTTGGAAGAAGTGCAACCTGATGCTTTTTTAGTTTTAGGTGATACGAATAGTTGTTTGTGTGCAATTCCTGCTAAGAAACGTCAAATTCCGATTTTCCATATGGAAGCTGGAAACCGTTGTTTTGATCAAAGAGTACCAGAAGAAACAAATCGTAAAATTGTAGATCATATTTCAGATGTCAATTTAACTTATAGCGATATTGCTCGTGAATATTTACTTCGTGAAGGTTTACCTGCTGATAGAATTATCAAAACCGGTTCGCCAATGTTTGAAGTGTTGCAACATTATTTGCCAAATATTGAAGCATCAAATATTCTTTCAACATTAAATTTAGAGAAAGGAAAATACTTTGTAGTGTCTTCGCATCGTGAAGAAAATATCAATAATCCTGAAAATTTCAATGGTTTAATCGAAAGTCTAAATCAAATTGCCGAGAAATATCAATATTCAATTATTGTAAGCACACATCCAAGAACTCGCAACATGATTGAAAGTAAAAACTTCAACGTTCGTGACGAAGTTCAGTTTTTAAAACCAATGGGATTCAATGATTATAATGCGTTACAAATGAATGCTTATGCAGTTTTGTCGGATAGTGGAACAATCTCAGAAGAATCATCTATTTTGAATTTTCCAGCTTTAAATATTCGTCAAGCACATGAACGTCCGGAAGCTATGGAAGAAGCGTCTGTTATGATGGTCGGACTTTCACCAGAACGTATCATGCAAGGTTTAGTGCAATTGCAAACTCAAAAAACGGGTGCAGAAAGAAATTTCCGTCCAGTTGTCGATTATTCAATGCCCAACGTTTCTGAAAAAATGGTCCGAATTATTTTGAGTTATACGGATTATGTGAATCGTGTAGTTTGGAGAAAAAAATAGTGTCCAGTTGTCAGTTTTTAGTGTTCAGTAAAATCGTTAAAAAATCAAATTACCCGCAAATTAAAGAATCCATAAAATCATTTTAATCTGCGTGAAATAAAAATATTTCGTGAAACAAAATAACAAAATTCTTTTCTTAGCACTAGCTTATCCGAAAATTCCAAATTCGAGTAATTTATATACCGATTTAATGGAAGAATTTCGTAACCAAGGTCACGAAGTTTTTGTTGTGGCGCCGGCTGTAAATGATTGTGAAATAGGTTTAATTGAAGAAGAAGGAATACATGTAATTCGAGTAAAAACACTTCCGTTATTAAATGTAAATCCAATAAAAAAAGGAATTGCGAATGTGTTATTACCGTTTCAATATAAAAAAGCAATTAAAAAATATTTCAAATCTGATTCGTTGGATTTAATTATCATGCCAACACCACCTATTAGTTTGGTTGATGTGGCGAGTTGGTTAAAAAAGAAATACCAATCTAAATTGTATTTAATTTTAAGAGATATTTTTCCTCAAAATGCTGTCGATTTAGGCCTTATGAAAAAAGATGGATTACTTTATAATTTTTTCCGAAAGAAAGAGCACTTATTATATCAAGTCGCAGATGAAATTGGTTGCATGTCACAAGGAAATATCGACTATGTAGTAAACCATAATCCAAATGTAAAAAAAGAAAAATTACATTTATTACCGAATTGGCAAAAAGAAATTCCACAGTTTTCTGGTGATAAAATTGCATTAAGAAAGAAGTATAATTTTGATGACAACTTCGTAATTATTTTCGGTGGAAATATTGGTTTACCTCAAAAGCTAGAGAATATTTTGGCTGTTGCCGAATTGTTTCAACCTGAAGATAAAGTGATGTTTTTTATTGTTGGGCAAGGAACTGAAAAGGCAAAAATTGAAAAATTAATTCAGGAAATGAAAATTCAAAACGTAGTAATCAAAGATTCGTTGCCTCGTGAAGATTATCAAAATATTATTTCGGTGGCAAATTGTGGTTTGATTTCATTACATGAAGATTTTACCATTCCGAATATCCCATCAAAATCGTTAAGTTATTTTAATGCGAAAATTCCAATTTTAGCTGCTATCGACGAAAACACAGATTATGGAATACATATTCAAGATGAAGTCAAAGCAGGACTTTGGGCGCCATCCAATCAACCCAATCTAATCAAAGAAAAAATTGATTTATTGCGTTCAAATCCGCAACTTTGTAAAGATATGGGTGAAAATGGCTACCAGTATTTTGTAAATAATGTCACGCCGAAACATAGTTATGAGATTATAAATAAAAGTATCAAGTAAAAAGAGCCAAGTAAAAAGTAATATGTATTCAAAAATAGTAAAACCAATCTTAGATTTTCTAACGGCCTTAATAGGATTCATCGTCTTATTGCCTGTTTTTTTATTGGTGACTATTTTACTATTTTTCGCCAATCAAGGAAAACCATTTTTTATTCAACGCCGACCAGGAAAAAACTGTAAAGTATTTAGTATTATCAAATTCAAAACCATGAATGATAAAAAAGATGCTTCTGGGAAATTATTGCATGATTCGGAACGATTAACGAAAATGGGACAATTTGTTCGAAAAACATCTTTAGACGAAATTCCACAATTGCTAAATGTTATTAAAGGCGATATGAGTATCATTGGTCCGCGACCTTTATTAACCGATTACGTACATTTGTATGACGAATTTCAAAATCAAAGACATAAAGTAAAACCTGGTATTACAGGCTGGGCTCAAGTAAATGGTAGAAATGCTATTTCTTGGGATAAAAAATTTGAACTAGACGTTTTTTACGTCAACAATATTTCGTTTCGATTAGATGTGAAAATAATTTTCTTAACTGTGAAAAAAGTAATAATCAGTGAGGGAATTTCTGCCGAAGACGCAGTTACAATGCCAAGATTTGATTTAAAAAAATAAAGATAAAAGTAAATGAAAAATATATTAGTGACTGGTGCTGGCTCACTTTTGGGGCAAGGAATATTAAGGATGTTAAAAATAGCTGATTTTCAGAAAAAAATTTTTACCGCTGATCCTGATTCTAGATCGTCTGGGCATTGGTTAGGAGATGAGGCTATAATTATTCCAAAAGTAAATGAAGCTAATTATATTCAAACTATAAAAGATATCGTATCACAAAATAAAATTGATATGATTTTAGTTGGGACAGATGTTGAATTAACTATATTGTCCCAATATAAAAAAGAGTTTTTTGAAAATTTTAATTGTACAATAATTGTTAGTGATTTAAATGTTATAAATATTTCTAATGATAAATTTTTAACAGCGCAATTTTTAAAAGAAAATAATTTTCCATTTCCTTTTTCGGTAATGGCAAATGATAAAGAAGGATTAAATCAAATAAAAGAAAAATTAGGTTTTCCCTTATTTGCAAAACCTATTGATGGTGCAAGGTCTTTAGGAATTAAAGTAATTAATGATGAAAATGAATTAAATGATTTGTACAATCCAAATAGTAATTTGACTGTACAGCAATATTTACCAGAAGAACAAGGAGAGTATACTTCAGGTTGCCTAGTTGTTGAAGGAAAATGTAAATCTATTGTTACTTTAAGAAGAGATTTACGCGATGGGAATACTTATAGAGCTTATAGAGATGAGTTTTCTTCTAAATATGATGAGGTAATTAAGGAAATTGCTGAAAAATTAAATCCTGACGGACCAGTTAATTTTCAGTTTAGAGTTTTTAATGAGCAACCAGTTATTTTTGAAATAAATGGTAGATTTAGTGGTACAACTCCACTAAGGTATTTTTTTGGATTTAATGAGGTTGAAGCATTGTTAAATTATCACTTATTTGGAAAATTAATTAAAAACCCAATTTTAAAAGAAGGTGTAGTTTTAAGAACTTGGTCTGATATGTTTGTTGATAATTCCCAATTTTCAAAATTAACAAATGATAAAAGTTTGACAAATCCAACTGCATTGTTTTATGATTTTAATTTAAAAAACTAATGAAAGTATTGTTGTTTGGAGGTTCAGGGTTTTTAGGTAAATCAATTGTTGATTATTTTACTTCTAAAAAGGTTCTAATTGAAACTGTATCTAGAGGAGAAAACTGTAATTACCAAATTAATATTAACTCATTTGAAGATTTCAAGAAATTACCAAATAATTATTTCGATATCGTTATTAATGCAGCCACAATTTTACCAGGAGGAAATTATTTGGATAATGATTATCTAAAGGAAATTTATGAAACAAATATTTTAGGATCGCAAAATATTTGTAAATGGATTGAGACGCAATCAACCATAAAAAAAATAGTAAATTGTTCAACTTTAGTTGTAGTTAATAAACCATGGGAAATTCCTTTAAAAGAAGATGCTAGGACGTATCCTTTAGGAAACCATGTTTTGTATTCTAGCTCAAAACTTATGCAAGAATTATTATTTACAACATTTAGTGATTTAAATAATATTCCTTGTGTTAACTTAAGATTTTCTTCTATATATGGTAATAATATGCCTAAAAGTGGAATATTATTTAATTTGTTTTCTCAAATAAATTCTAAGCAAACTATTGAAATTACTAATGGTTCAAAAATGAGTTTTGATTTTATTCATGTAGAAGATGCAGTAAGAGCAATTTGGAAAGTTATAAATTCAAATACAACTGGAATTTTAAATGTAGCATCAGGAGAAGAAATTAAATTATTTGAACTTGCGAAAATTTTTTCATTATTATTTGATAATCAAATTATAATCAATAATATTGATAATGAGCTGTTTGAAGAAAACTTTTCAAATATTGATATTTCTAAATTAAAGTTAATATTAGAAACTTCAGAATTTATTCCATTGGAAAATGGATTAAAACAAATCATGTCAGTATGGAAGTAGTTGTTTTTGGTGATGTACATGGGAATTTAGTTGCTTTAGAGCAATTGTTTAAGTTGGAAGCAAGCAAAACGGATTTGTTTATTTCTCATGGTGATATTGTTAATTACGGACCTTGGTCAAATGAATGTGTGCAATTTTTGGATACTTTTTCAAATTGCATAAATATTAAAGGAAATCATGAAGATAATTATATAAAAGGAGAATATAAGGGTACAAATGAGATTGCTAACGCTTTTTTTGATTTTTGTTTTCCAAATTTCAATCCTAAATTAATCAGTCATATTGATAAATATAAAAATAGTCATGTTTTGAATAATTATATCATTCAGCACACGTTAAATAATCAATATATTTTTTTAGATACAGAAATAGACAATATTGAAGTGAATTCGGATTTTATTTTCGGACATTCACATCAACAATTTGAAAGAAAAAAAAATGGGTTTAATTTAATTAATACAGGAAGTTTAGGGCAAAATAGGAGCTTTATCAACCAATCTTGTTATATAAAATTGAATACAGAAACTAACAAAATAGAGTTAAAGTCTTTTCTTCATGACATTGATATAGTCATCAATCAAATGAAAACAGATATGTATCCAGAAATTTGCATTAACTATTATTTGTCTAAAAATAGACTTTAGATTTAGTATTTAAAATGAAGAGAACTTTTGATGTCATTTTATCGTTGTTATTAATAACCATTTTTTCATGGTTACTAATATTTCTTTATCTATTATCTTCGATTGATACTCTTAATAATGGTCTGTTTTCTCAAATAAGAATTGGTCAATTCGGAAAAAAATTCCTTATTTTTAAATTTAGAACATATAGAAATAATAAAGTTACTGTTATCGGTAAATTTACAAGAAAATATAAACTAGATGAATTGCCTCAATTATTTAATATTTTAATTGGTAATATGAGTTTCGTAGGACCAAGACCAGATTTAGAAGGGTATTATGATTTGTTAGAAGGTGAGGAAAGAAATATTTTAAAGTTAAAACCTGGTTTAACAAGTTGGGCAAGTATTAAATATTCAAATGAAGAAGAACTATTAGAAGAACAAGAGTTCCCTTTAAAATATAATGATGAAGTTATTTTTCCAGATAAAGTGAAAATGAATTTGGAATATTATTACAAGCAAAGCTTTAAAGAAGATTTAAAAATATTTTTCTATACAATTAAGAAATTAATAAAATAAAATGCAACAAGAAAAAATATGGTTGTCGTCACCACATATGGGCGGAACTGAACAAAATTACGTTAACGAAGCTTTCGCAACAAATTGGGTTGCACCTCTTGGTCCAAACGTAAATAATTTTGAAAATGATTTAGAAAACTATTTAAATCAAAATGTTTTTGTTGGCGCTTTAAGCTCAGGAACTGCGGCTTTACATTTAGGTTTAATCTTATTAGATATAAAAGCAGGAGATGAGGTCATTTGTCAATCGATGACCTTTTCGGCATCAGCCAATCCAATTGCCTATTTAGGAGCTACCCCGATTTTTATTGATAGTGAAATGGATACTTGGAATATGTGTCCAATCGCATTAGAAGAAGCAATTATCGATCGAATTTCAAAAGGTAAAAAGCCAAAGGCAATTATTCCTGTTCATTTATACGGAATGCCAGCCAAAATGGATGAAATTAGAGCAATTGCAAATCAATACAATATTCCAATTTTAGAAGATAGTGCGGAAGCTTTAGGAAGTTCATATAAAGGACAAAAATGTGGGACTTTTGGTGATATAGCAGTGTTGTCATTCAATGGAAATAAAATTATCACAACATCTGGTGGTGGAGCTATGGTAACACATACGAAAGAATTAAAAGTCAAAGCAGTTTTTTTATCCACTCAAGCCAGAGATAACGCACCACATTACCAACATTCAGAAATTGGGTATAATTATAGAATGAGTAATATTTGTGCTGGAATTGGTCGCGGACAAATGGAAGTGTTAGATAAACACGTTAATTTCAGAAGAGCCAATCATCAATTTTATGCAGAGGTTTTCTCTAAAATTAATGAGGTAAAAATTTTATCTGAACCTAATTCCGATTTCTTTTCTAACCATTGGTTATCGGCAATTTTGTTGAAATCCTATGAACAAAGAGAAGCCTTACGTTTAGCTTTTGAAGCAGAAAATATTGAAACCAGACCGTTATGGAAACCCATGCATTTGCAACCTGTTTTTGAAAACGCACTCTATTATGGTACAAATGTTTCTGAAAGTTTATTCGAAAAAGGTTTGTGTTTGCCTTCGGGTTCCAATTTAACGGATGCAGATAGAAAAAGAATCTTAACGGTAATTGAGAATTTCTTTACTTGAAAAGTAAGCAATGTTTAATTGGATTTTGTTACATTTGTAACCCAAATTTTTATCGTGCAAAGTAATAGACCATACAAAAAATCGATTTTTTCAGATTTGTTTTTGAAAGACAAAATTCTGCATTTTGGTTATTTACCAAGATGGATTATTTTCTCTATTGATATTTGTATTGTTATTTTAGCCAATATTGTAACGTATTTTTTAATTTCTCAATTAACATTTAAATACTACAATACACTTGATTTAACAGGTAGAACAATCATAATTTTAGCCACACAATCCTTTTTCTTTTTTGCATTTAAAACCTATGCAGGAATTATTAGACATTCAACTTTAAATGATGGTTACAATTTATTTAAAGCGACATTTAGTTCATTTTTAGCTTTATCAGCCTTAAACTATATTCATTATTATAAAGCTGGAGCGAAAATATTTTTAATGCCAGCTTTATTTCTAACCTTTCTGTTTTCTTTCCTCTTTTTGCTGTTTTTCAGAATTGTTGTAAAAGTCGTTTATCAAATTTATTTGGATGCTGGGAATCAAAATAATTTAGAAAACATTGTCATTTATGGAACTGATTCGAATGCAATTTCCTTAGCGAATGCTATTAATGCCGAATATCCGAAAAGATATAAATTAGTTGGTTTTGCAGACAATTCTAATAAAAATGTAACCAAACAAATTTTAGGTTTGCCCATTCATCATCACAAGCAAAATGTAAAGCAAATTTTAAAAGATTTAAATGCCGATTCATTAATTCTTTCGAATAAAGTTTTAACGAAAAAAGAGCAATTAGCTTTGGTGGACGAATGTTTGGAAAACAACGTAAAACTGTTAACTATTCCGGTAATTTCCGATTGGAATTCTCAAAAAAATATTTCAAAAAGAATTAAAACATTTGAAATTCAAGATTTATTAAATCGAGATGAAATTGTTTTAGATAATATTAAAATCTCAAATAAAGTTTCCAATAAAGTAATTTTAATAACAGGTGCAGCAGGTTCAATCGGAAGTGAAATTGTTAGACAAATTTCTCATTTTTCACCAGCAAAAATTATTTTATTAGACCAAGCAGAAACGCCTTTACATCAATTAACGTTAGAATTTAATCAAGTTAATTTTGAAATCATTCCTATAATTGCAGATGTAAAAAACAAAGAACAATTAGAAACTGTTTTCGAACAATATGAACCTGAATTTGTTTTTCATGCTGCTGCTTATAAGCATGTGCCATTGATGGAAAAAAATCCAAATCAAGCCATTTTAACCAATGTTTTAGGGTCAAAAAACTTAGCGGATTTAGCAGTAAAATACAAAGTAGAACGTTTTGTTTTAATTTCTACTGATAAAGCGGTAAACCCAAGTAATGTAATGGGAGCAAGTAAACGTATTGCCGAAAAATATGTGCAATCGTTATCCATTTATTTAGATCAAATGGGTGAAGCTTCAACTAAATTTATTACTACTCGTTTTGGAAATGTGTTAGGTTCAAATGGTTCTGTTGTGCCATTATTTACCAAACAAATTAATGCAGGCGGACCAATTACTATTACACATCCAGAGATTATTAGATATTTTATGACGATTCCTGAAGCATGTCAGCTAGTTTTGGAAGCTGGAGCGATGGGAAAAGGAAGCGAAATTTTTATTTTCGATATGGGACAACCTGTGAAAATTATTGATTTAGCTCTTAAAATGATTAAATTAGCAGGGTTTATTCCTGAAGAAGAAATTAAAATTGAAGTGGTGGGTTTACGACCAGGTGAAAAATTATTTGAAGAATTACTAACGGATGCTTCAACGACTTTACCAACACATCATCAAAAAATTATGATTGCTAAAGATAGTACGGAAAACTACATTTCCCTGAACGAAGATGTTATTGAACTTATAGATTTAGCTAACGAAAACAAACCTGATGCTTTAATTATCAAGATGAAGCAAATTGTTCCTGAGTTTATTAGCCTAAATTCTAAATTTGAAATGTTCGATAATTAGTTGAAATAGAGCGTATATCAGTAAAAAAATTATCTTTGTAAAAAATGTACTTCATGAGCAAAAAAATATATGGCTTTTTATTAATAGTAGTAACTTTAGTTTCTTGTACGTCACCTTCAAAAATGGTGTATTTAAACAATTCAGGTTCTTTAGAAGCTAATCAAAAATTTGAAACAACTTTACAACCAGATGATCAATTATTAATTATTGTTTCTTCTGAAAATCCGGAAGCGGCTTCGCCATATAATTTAAAAACGGTAACCTACCAAGGAAGTGCTGAAAATGTAATTCCTCAAGAAAGAAATCAGGCTTATATAGTAGATCAAGAAGGAAATATCGAATTTCCAATGTTAGGAACCATTAAAGTTGGTGGCTTAACGCGAATTGAAACAACAAACAAAATTAAAGCGTTGTTGAAAAACGGACATATTTCTGATCCAATTGTAAACGTAAGATTGCTAAACTTCAAAATTTCGGTTTTAGGAGAAGTGGCTAAACCTGGTGTGTTTTCCATTTCAGGAGAGAGAGTTACTTTAGTAGAAGCTTTGGCGTTAGCTGGGGATTTAACTATTTATGGAAAAAGAAATAGCATCTTGTTAATCAGAGAAAAAAACGGGGTGAAAACTTACGAAAAAATAGATATTACTAAAACGGATTTTATCAACTCTAAAAATTATTATTTATCTCAAAATGATGTAATTTACGTTGAGCCAAATAAAACTAGAGTCAACTCATCAGCAATTGGTCCGAATTTAACGGTTGGAATTTCAGCCTTATCCTTAGTGGTAACTATCTTGGCATTAACTATAAAATAAAATATGCAAAAATATAGTCAAAATTTTGATGAAGATTTAAATCAAAACATCAATATTAGAGAGCAATTTGAAAAATACTTCATCCATTGGAAATGGTTTGTATTTGGAGTAATTGTGTCTTTATTTTTGGCATTTGTATATTTAAGATATGCCGTTCCAATGTATAATGCAACTTCTACCATTTTAGTAAAAGATGATAGAAAAGGTGGTTTGGCTTCTGAACTTTCTGCTTTTTCTGATTTAGGAATGTTAAAAGGAGCAAAAAGTAATGTGGATAACGAAATTGAAGTTATAAAATCTAGAAAGCTAATTAAGAAAACGCTTAACGAATTAGGTTTCAATATTATTTACATCAACGAAGGGAGAATTAAAGATGGAGAAATTTACAATAATTGTCCCATCAAAATTTTATTCTACAATCAAGATGCTAACTTTTATAACGAGTTTCATCAATTTAGAGTCGTTTCTTTAACGTCGAATTCTTTTGAGGTTTTTATTGGTTCGAAATTATTCGGAACTTTTAAATATGGTGAATCTATTAAATATTTAAAGGGAAATTTAACTGTTGTTAAAGATAAAATTGATACTAAAGATGCACTTAAAGATTTTTCTATTCGTGTAGAAGTTTTACCAATTGAAGGCTTAGCGGATAATTATAGAGGAAGATTAAAAGTTTTAACTTTAAGTAAAAATACAAGTGTAATTGAATTAAATTTCGTAGATCCAATTTACATTAGAGCCAAAGATTTTTTAAATGCATTGGTAAAAAATTACAACCAAGATGCCATTGAAGATAAAAACTTTATTGCTGAAAATACTTCGAAGTTTATTGAGCAACGTTTGCGTTTAATTTATGGTGAATTAGAAGGTGTAGAGAAAGATGCTGAAAGTTTCAAAAAAACGAATCGAGTTACAGATATTACTTCAGAAGCAGGTTTGTTTTTAGAAAATGCAAGCGAGTTTGAAAAGCGTGAAATTGAAACTGAAACGCAATTGAAAGTCGTGAACACGATGATTGAATACTTAAAAGCAAATAAAGCAGAAAACTTAATTCCAGCCAACATTTTAACTGCTGATGTAGATGCATCGGAAGTGATAAATCAATACAATAATTTAGTTTTAGAAAGAAACCGATTGCTTAAAACTGCTGGAGAAAAAAATGCTGTGGTTTTAGCTGTGGATAAAAAAATTGAATCGCTTCGTTATACGGTTAGTGCGAGTTTACAACAATTGAAAACCTCATTGCAAATTAAAAAGAACGATTTAGCACGTCAAAATGCTGTAGTTGAAGGTAGAATTTCTCAAATTCCAACACAAGAAAAAGAATTCAGAATTATTGCCAGACAACAACAAGTAAAAGAAGCACTGTATTTATATTTATTAGAAAAAAGAGAAGAAACGGCAATTTCATTAGCAGTTACAGAACCAAATGCCAAAGTAATTGATGATGCAACTTCTTCTAACAGTCCAGTATCACCAAATAGAACCGTAGTTTATATTATTGCATTAGCTTTAGGTGGTTTAATTCCGTTTGGAATCATTTACTTGATTAATTTCTTTGATAATAAAGTAAAGTCACGATTAGATATCGAAAGAAATACAAATATTCCATTTATTGGTGATATTCCGAAATCGGATAATCCAAATGAAATTATTCAGTTGAATAGTCGAACCAACACGGCAGAAGCGATTCGTATTATTAGAACGAATTTAGAGTTTTTATTAAAAGATGTTAAAGAAGAATTAGCGAAAACGATATTTGTGACTTCAACTTTTCCAAAAGAAGGAAAAACCTTTGTTTCTGTTAATTTAGCTTCAACCATTGCTCTTTCAGATAAAAAAGTGTTGTTGATTGGTATGGATATTCGAAATCCGAAAATTGATAATTACTTGCAATTACCAAATGTGGGATTAACCAATTATTTATCTTCAAATAAATACAATTCAATTGATGATTTAATCATTAAAATTGATAATTATTCCGACTTTCATGTACTTCCTGCAGGAATCATCCCGCCAAATCCTGCCGAATTATTAATGGATAAAAAAGTGGAGAAATTGTTTGAAGAACTAAAAACAAAATTTGATTATATCATTGTAGATACTGCACCAGTAAGTTTAGTAACCGACACACTTATTGTTGGTCATTTAGCAGATGCTTTTGTTTATGTTACTCGTGCAAATTATTTAGATAAACGTATGTTGAAATTGCCTCAACAATTGTATCACGAACGTAAATTACCAAATATGTCGATTTTAATTAACGATACTAATTCTCAAAAAGGATATGGGTATGGCTATGGTTACGGATACGGCTATGGTGTAGATGAAGAAGTGAAACCGTGGTGGAAAAAGTTGTTAGGTAAATAAAAGATTTACGATTTACGATTTACGATTTGAAATTTGTATTACAAGAAAAATTGATTGTTTTCAATAGCAGCTTCAAATGCTTTTGTTTCTTTTAAAACTACTTTTCTTCCAAATGAATCTATGTGTTGTTTGTGGTGAATATCTGAACCAACAAAATCAATAAACCCTGCTTTTAAAAGTTTATCTGAAGTTATTGCTACCTCTTGTCCGTAATACCCAACACTTGATAACAAATTCAATTGAAATTTTAATCCCATTTTTTTTAGTTTTTCAAAATCTTTAAAGCGATTATGATAAAACGTGTATCTTTCTGGATGTGCTAAAACGGGTTGGTAACCGGCTAATTGTAATTCAAACAAATATTCGTGAAGTTGAATAGGCTGATTTAAAAAAGACATTTCAACTAAAACATAATTTTCTTTTAATGTTAAAAGCGGATTAGATTTAAAATTTTCGATAAAGTTCTCATCAATAAAATATTCGGAAGCCGCGTGTAAACTTAATTTTTGAGCTAAATCTGATAATTCATTTTCAACAGAAATTTTAGCATTATTTATACTTTCAATAGTATTGTTATACACATTCGCCATAGTATGCGGTGAAGTAATACATTTTTTAAATCCAAAACCAATCATCGATTCCATTAAAAACTGACTGTCTTTAAGGTTTTTCGCGCCGTCATCAATTCCTGGTAACACATGTGAATGTATATCCACATAATTATTAGGAATTAGTGAAGCTAAAGTGGGCTTTGATTTTAAAAATGAAAACATAAATATTTTTTTGCAAAGATAGTTTTTGTTTTCTGATTTACGAATTGCGAAATTGGATTTACGATTTTATTTTGGATTTATTTTTTTGCCTTAAAAGCATTGTTCTCTGGTGGAAGTGGAACATACTCCGTTTCACCAGGAACTTTTGGAAAAGTTTGATTGTTCCAATCAGTTTTAGCTTTTTCAATTCTTTCTCTTGTAGAAGAAACAAAATTCCAGTAAATGAATCGTTCTTCGGGAAAAGCTTCACCCCCAAAAATGTAAACAGTGGTATTTTCTGCCATTTCAAATTCACATAACTTACTGTCTTTTGCAATTAAAATTTGCTTTGGTTCGAAAACGTTTCCATCACTTTTAATACTTCCTTCTAAAATGTACCACGCGCTTTCACCGAATAATTCGTCGCCAATTTTTATGGTTTGAGCTGAAGTTGATTTAATTTCTAAAAAATACATCGGACTATAAACAGGAACAGGCGATTTTCTTCCAAAAGCTTCACCCGCAATTAATTTTATAGCAACACCATCTTGATGCCAATGTGGTAAATCTTCTTTTTCAATGTGTGTGAAATTAGGTTCCATTTCTTCCAATTCTTTTGGAAGTGCCACCCAAATTTGTAATCCATGCAACATTTTATCTGAAGTTCGAAGATATTGTGGTGTTCTTTCTGAATGTACAATTCCTTTTCCTGCCGTCATCCAGTTTACCGCACCGGGCTGAATTTCAACTTCAGTTCCTAAACTATCTTTATGCATGATGCTACCTTCGAACAAATAGGTTAGAGTTGAAAGTCCAATGTGAGGATGTGGCGCCACATCTAAATTCTGATAATCTTTTAGATATGTTGGTCCCATATGATCAATAAAGGCGAATGGTCCAACTGTTCTTTTTTCACGGAAAGGAAGCAATCTTCCAACCATAAAGTTACCAATATCGGCAGCGCGTTCTTCTATAATTAATTGTACGTTTGACATGTTGTTTAGATTTACGATTTTGGAATTACAATTTACGATTTAGTTTTCAAAACCTTTAAAGTTTTCATCCACAATTCGTTTCCATTCAGGATGTCTTTTGATATAAGCAAATACTAACGGACAAAGCGGAACCAATTTATAATTGTTTTGTTCTAAATATTCTAATGTTTTTTCAATTACTGCTGTTGCTGCCCCTTTTCCTTCTAACTCTGGTTCAACTTCAGTATGAATCAAAGAGATTTTCCCTGGTCGTTCTTTGTAATCAATAAAGGCTTTGTGGTTTTCAAATGTAATTTCGAAACGATGACTTGTTTCGTTTTTAATTAAAGGTATATTTTCGAATTCTGGTTTCATGTTTATTTACGATTTACGATTCTAAAATTACGAATTTTTTAGTCTTCTAAATGTCCAAATTTTCCATTATTGAAATCGTCAATGGCTTGAATGATTTCTTCTCTTGTGTTCATTACAAAAGGACCATGTGAAAAAATTGGTTCATTAATCGGTTCACCACTCAAAACTAAAACAACGGCATTTTCTATTGCTTCAATGACGAAATTTTCACCTTCATTTTCAAATAAAACAAAATGGTCAGTTGGGATAAATTCTTTGTTGTTTATTCTAATGCTTCCTTCAATCACTAACAAAGCAGTGTTGTAATTTGCTGGAAATGAAAACTCAGCTTTTCCTCCTTTATTTAGTTTTGCATTTTGCATGTTTACAGGTGTAAAAGTCGAAGCCGGACCTTTCATGTCTTTGTAATATCCAGCAATGACTTCGATAAAACCTGCGTTATCTGAAAGTTCATAACGTGCCATTTTTTCGTTTGGAATGGCTTGATACTTCGGATTCGACATTTTGTCTTTCGCAGGTAAATTCACCCAAAGCTGTACCATTTGGAAATCGCCACCTGTTTTACTGAAATTTTCTTCATGATATTCTTTGTGTAAAACACCTGAAGCTGCTGTCATCCATTGTACGTCGCCTTCACCAATAATTCCACCACCACCAGAACTATCATGATGTGCCACTTTTCCTTTGTAGGCAATAGTTACCGTTTCAAAACCTCTGTGTGGATGCACACCAACTCCACGAGGAGTTTTTGAAGGTGGGAAATTATACTTCGAATTATAATCTAACATAATAAACGGACTCATACGTTCCATATCTAAACGAAATCCACTTGGAATAAAGTTGTGTACTCTAAAACCATCGCCAACAAAATGAGGGGCTCTTGGTTCGGCTATTAATTCTATATTTTTTGTTGACATAATCTTGTTCTTTTAAATTGTTACACAAAGTTACATTATCAAATTAGCAGGAACACTTAATGTAGATTAAGAAGTGTTTTGGATTTACGATTTGGAAAAAAATTTCACAATTAAAATACACGACTATTAACTAGTTTCATTTTGTTCCTATATTTAAAAAGTCTATTTTTGACCGATAAATTAATTATATAAATAAATGAATACAGACAAATATTCAGAAGATGAATGGTTGTACGAAATAAAACCAAAAGATAATTTTTTTTCTTTGCATTTAAGTGAAGTTTGGAAGTATCGCGATTTATTGTTTCTATTTGTCAAAAGAGATGTTGTAACTGTTTATAAACAAACTATTTTAGGTCCACTTTGGTATTTAATTCAACCTCTGTTTACTTCTATAATTTTTACTATTATTTTCAATAATGTGGCTGGGATAAATACCGGAAAAGTTCCCGCTTTTTTATACAATTTAGCTGGAGTTGTGGTTTGGAATTATTTCACAACTTGTTTAACGGAAACTTCAGATACATTTAAGAAAAATGCTGCCATTTTCGGGAAAGTGTATTTTCCAAGATTAATTATGCCTTTATCTGTTGTAATTTCTAATTTATTGAAATTAGGAATTCAACTTTTTATATTTATCAGTTTCTATATTTATTATCTAGTTATAGGTAGAGATTTAGTATTTAATTCTTATGTATTTTTATTTCCTGTATTTGTTGTTTTAATGGGAATTTTAGGATTAGGTTTAGGGATGATAATTTCTTCATTGGTAACTAAATATAGAGATTTATCTTTTCTTATTGGATTTGGAGTGCAATTACTTATGTATGTTTCGGCAGTGATGTATCCTATCGCTTTAATTAAAGAAAAATTGCCAAATTATGGTTGGCTTGTAGAATATAATCCGTTAGCGTATGTTATTGAAGCTTCACGATTTATGTTATTAAACGAAGGTGAAGTGTCACTCTTCGGAATTATTTATACGATTGTGGTTACGATTGTAGTGTTTTTTATTGGGTTACTAATTTTTAATAAAACTGAAAAAAGTTTTATTGATACGGTTTAAAATGGAGCTAAAAAACATGAGCAAAAATAATATCATATTAAAAGCTGAAAATATTTCTAAACAGTATCGATTAGGTACAGTTGGAACAGGGACATTGAGTCATGATTTAAACAGATTATGGCATACAATTAGAGGAAAAGAAGATCCTTATCTGAAAATTGGGGAAACTAACGATAGAAGTTCAAAAGGAACAAGTCAATACGTTTGGGCTTTACAAAATATCAATTTTGAAATTGCATCAGGTGAAGTAGTTGGGATTATCGGAAAAAATGGTGCAGGAAAATCTACTTTATTAAAAATATTATCAAAAGTTACTGCTCCTACAACAGGTGTGATTAAAACTAGAGGTAGAATTGCATCTTTGTTAGAAGTTGGAACTGGATTTAATCCAGAACTTACAGGAAGAGAAAATATATATTTAAATGGAGCAATTTTGGGAATGACCAAAAAGGAAATTTCTTCAAAATTAGATGATATAATTGCTTTTTCTGGTTGTGAGCGTTATGTTGATACACCAACAAAAAGATATAGTAGCGGAATGACTGTACGTTTAGCATTTGCCGTGGCAGCATTTTTAGAGCCTGAAATTTTAGTGGTTGATGAAGTTTTAGCAGTTGGTGATGCCGAATTTCAGAAAAAAGCTATTGGTAAAATGCAAGATATTTCTAAAACGGAAGGTCGAACAGTATTATTTGTAAGTCATAATATGGCTGCAGTAAAAAGTTTATGTACTCGTGGAATTGTTTTAGAAAATGGAACCTTAAAATTCGATGGAAATATTGATGATGCCTTAGAAGTATATAGTGATATCAACAAATCTTCTGAATTTAAAGAAGTATTTGATGAAAATACTAAGCGAAAAGGGAATAAAAAAATGGAGTTTATTTCTATAGAATTAAAAAATCAGAAAAATACTTCTACTAACGAATTTTCAATTGGCGATGATATTAATTTGTCTTTAAAATTGAAAAATAATAGCGAAGAAAAAAGAAGCGAAATGTCTATACAGGTGGTTTCATCAGAAGAGC
>CAMLRV010000015.1 GCA_946482495.1 uncultured Flavobacteriia bacterium | reverse complement strand
TAAAATTTTAAAAAAATAAAATGACATCGCCAACAATTAAGTTTGCGAAAGCAATCCAAAATAAACAAAAGGCGATTGTATATATGACCAACAAAAAATAAACCCTACTTATATGAAAAAATTAGTATTTGCCCTATTACTACTTACCGCTTCTCTTGGCTTTTCTCAAGAACAAACCGTTCACTCCATTTATTTCGAAACCGATGTTCGAGAAATCAAACAATTACAATCCGATGCAGTAGTGCATTTTTTGAGCTTAATTGACACAACACGTTTAGAAAGTGTTTCCATTTATGGTTATTGTGACGATGTAGGAAAAGTGGATTACAACTACAAATTATCTCAAGACAGAGCCAATAGCGTGAAAAACATGCTAGTAAAAAAAGGCGTTAAATATAAAATCATTGTCAAAATTGAAGGAAAAGGAAAGGTAATGATTGATGAAGATTTAGAAGAAAACGTTCCAGAAGCGCGTTCTAAAAATCGTAGAGTAGATGTAGTTTTAAACTTTAAACCTTTTGTAGTAGAAGATTTAAATATTCCTGGTTTATATTCTACCATTAGAAAAAATGCGCAAGAAGGAGACCGCGTTTATTTAGATAAATTACTTTTCGATGCTGGAAGCAGTAAATTAAAAGAAAGTTCTAAAAAAGAATTGGATAAAATTACAGTGCTTTTAAAAAGATATCCCAACTTAAATATCGAAATTCAAGGACATGTGTGTTGTACACCAACGTATCATAAAGAAGCAATTGATAGCGGGACCAAAAAAAGAGAACTTTCAAAAAACCGTGCCGAAAGAGTATATAAATACTTAATTACTCGCGGTATTAATAAAGACCGTTTAACTTTCAAAGGCTATGGAAATACACAACCTTTAGGCAAAGGCTCACAATATGACCGACGTGTAGAGTTGGTTATCACAAAGGTTTAAAAAATTTATTTTATAAATTAAAAAGGTTGTTTTCAATTAGAGAAAACAACCTTTTTAACTTTTATTACGGATTTGCCGTAATGATATTTCTTGACGAATGAATAAATTTGAGGTTAAAGATTACGCAACATGAATTTTAGAATTAATAAAACAGACAAAACAATCATAAGATGGAGCATTTTACCAGCGCTCTTATATCTTTTAGTGTGCTATTTTAAAATTAAAGCAATTAATTGTCCTTTTTATATTTCTTTGTGTGTATTTACTATTTTTTTGTTTATGCTTTTTTACAAGATTTATTCGCTTTACAAAGAAGATTAGCTTTTTCTCATTTCAATATGTGGAATATCATCTTCTAAATAACTTTCTCCAACCGTAACAAAACCATGACTTTCATAAAATTTTTGCAAATATAATTGTGCAGAAATCGTAATGTTGGTTTCTTGAAAAATATCCTTTATTGCCTCAATAGAATTTCGCATCAAATCGTGACCTAATTTTTTATCACGATGCGATGCTTTTACGATTACTCGACCAATAGAACTCGCTTCAAAATAATCATTTGGTTTAAAAAGGCGAGAATAGGCAGCCAAAACACCATCATAATAACCTAAAACGTGAATCGCTTTCTCGTCTTTACCGTCTATGTCTTGATACACGCAATTTTGCTCTACTACAAACACTTCTGAGCGCAGTTGTAGTATTTCATATAGCTCTGTTGTAGAAAGTGCCGCAAATGGCTTTATTTTGAATTGTAACATATTTTCTTCATTGCAAGCAAGAAGCAACCTTATAATTTACTTCATACTTCATTTTTAAATTATTATTCTTTTTCCATTTTTTTAGCAACACCATCTATTTTAAATTCACTCCACACTAAAAGATTTCTTCTACCAATCTTATAAAGTTTTGTTTTATCAATACCTTGTAAAAGTGACCAACGTATCCATTTTACTATTGCGAATTCCCAATAAACCCAACCAATTACTCCAGAAATTAATGCTGCTTTTTGTACACTTACAATATTAAAACTTATTAATGCTAACCAACTACTTAAAATTATTATAGCGATAGGTAAATTTACCATTAACATTCCTCTTCTTGCAATATCTCTTTCCATTTCTGTTTTTATAATATTTTCGTCGATTTAATAATCGCTTCCATTTCGAATAATAAATTTTTCTTGGTGTGAATTGGGTTATAAGCAAAACCGTCAATTATAATAAACCTTTTGCGTTTGTTATCTCGAATCGCAAAATTGATATACGGGCCGGTCATGTAATCATTATGAAATTCCCAATTCCCACGCATTTCATAGGCACGACATTTTTGAATTTCTGTAGTATTAAAACTCGGATAATAGGCTTGTTCCGTAATCATATAACTGCCTTTCGTTTTTCCTAAAACATATTTTTTAGCCACTTTGTTTCGCATAAACAAACTATTTGTTATAAATGCGCGCTTATTGTACAAAGCTGAAAAACTTGCAGTGTAAATTAACATGTTGTTATAGCCTGAACCTACTTCTTTTCTTATCCACAAAAAGTTTTCACCTTGTAAGCCTTTGGTATATTCTTTCGGAATTTGAACATCCACAAAAAATTGTTTTTTGATTTGTTTTTGTAAACTCGAATTTACCTTAATTTTTTGTAGCACCAAATCAATTTCCGAATTGTAAAACGTAGTCATGATGTCTTTGGAAGAAAGTTCTAACTGCTCTAATAGTTTTTCTTCATTATTACCATGAATGGTGTAAATATTCTGATTCTTAGTATATGTGTTATTTAAATGTGTAGTTTCATTTTTGAAATTTGGCATCACTATTAACACATTTTTAGCCACTTTGGCAGTTTCTGTTAAAGCATTCGAATGAATCGGAATTAAAGTAAAAACTGATTCACATTCATTTAAACCCACAATTGGTGCTGCAAATTTTTCTCTAATTTTTTCACCTACTTTTCCATTCCAAAGCGATAATGGAATCACAACCGTAACCGAATTTTGCGTTAAATAAGGATTTTTACCGTCCAAATCTCTCTTCTCATGTTCTTCTTCAAAACACGATACCAAACTGAAGGCAAAAAGTAAAAGAAGTATCTTTTTCAATGGGTGAATTTTTAATGATGCTAAATTAAAAAAATATTAGGTAAAGTTACGACATTCCCAAAAAACAAAA
Source organism: uncultured Flavobacteriia bacterium (assembly GCA_946482495.1). Next base: position 18,473 of record CAMLRV010000015.1, on the reverse strand, counting down.
GCCTTTGTTAAAGCTTATTTATCCTAATAAAACTTCAACAAAGGCTTTCTAACTTTAAAAAACTTGTTATTCTTAACCGTGGATTTTTAATTTCATTCCAGGTTGAATATTATCCGATTTTAAATCGTTTTTCTTTTTTAAATCGTCAGCAGTTAAATTAGGAAACTTTCTTGTGATAGAAAAGATAGAATCTCCTTTTTGAACAATATAATAATCTTCTTTAACTTCTAATTTGCTTTTTGCATCAGCGTACTTATTTACAGCAGGTTTTTTTGCAGTTTCTTCACCGTTTGGTTCAGCTATCTCTGCCACTGCGTTTTCAACTGCAGGTTCTATAACTTCCACTTTTTTCTTCGGCTTTTTGACCACTTCATTGACCGTTACTTTTTTCGTAGTTTGAATGACTAAGCTTTGTCCGGCATTGATATTACTTCCTTTTATTTTGTTCCATTTTCTTAAATCGGTTATACTCACATTGTGTTTTTCAGCAATTACACCAAGTGATTCACCCGATTTTACTTTATGATAGTTTTTAGAAACCACTTCTTTCGTACGTTTCTTAATTACTTCTTCATATTCCGCATTATCGTTATTTTTGAAATTCGTATTCGAAGCCACCGCCAACGAGTCTTGTTTCGCAATACTATCGCGTTTTCTAACTTGTGCCAACTGAAGATTTTTAATTTTCTCTTGCTCTAAGTATACTAAATATCCGTAAATCTTCTCTTCGTTCGAAACAAAAATTCCGATTTTATTTTTCGGCAAACGCAAATAGAAATATTCATTATCAATTGATGGAATGTATTTCGATTTGTAAATTGGATTGTAATATTCTAATTCTTCTTCCGAAATATCTAATAAATCAGATAATTGCTTGAAAGTCATGGCGCGTTTTACCATCACGGTATCGGTTTCAAAGAAAGACATTTTTGCTTTTTCTGCCACTAAACCGTGTTCTTTTTTGAACTCATAAATATACATGGTTGCTAAAAAAGCAGGCACATAATTTGCTGTTTCTTTTGGTAAATATCTTCTGATTTCCCAGTAATCTGTTTTTCCACCAGAACGTCTAATCGCTTTTGAAACATTTCCAGGTCCGCAATTGTATGAAGCTAAAACCAAACTCCAATCTCCAAAAATTTCATACATGTTCATCATATAATGACACGCAGCTTCTGTAGATTTTATTGGATCATGACGCTCATCAACATACGTAGTAATGTCTAATTTATATTGCTTCCCAGTTGCTGGCATAAATTGCCATAAACCACCCGCGCCAACTCTAGATTTTGCTTTTGGTTGTAAAGCCGATTCTACAATTGCTAAATATTTAATTTCTAATGGTAAGTTGTATTTCGATAATTTTTCTTCGAAAAGTGGAAAATAGTATTCCGCCAACGCCATTTGTCTTTCGAAGCTTTTGGTTCTATTTTTTAAGAACGATTTGATTACGTTTTCTAATGCTGGATTGTATTCAATTACGAAAGGCGATTGTACATCCAATTTGTGTAAACGTTTTTTAAGTAATTCCGTATCTAAATCGAAAGAAACCGCTTGATCAATGTTCATGTTTTCAATATCGAAAAACATTTCATTGGATAAGGTAGCGTCTGAAACTTCTTTCAACCATCTTTGATCAATACATGCACTCGTTTCGTGATGTGCGAAAGTGGCTTTAAGTGAATCTAAATAAGATACTTTTGGAGTAAAAAGAGCGACTTCTTGAGGCTGATTATCCTGCGCGAACAACCCATTCGCAAAGAATAATCCTAAAGTGAGTACAACAAATTTCTTCATGTTTTTTTATATGTTTTTGTCCAAAAAAATTGGCACATTTTATCTAAATCATTTATTTACAATTACTTGTAGAAACGCAAATATATTTTTTTTATTGTTTTAATCCCAACTTTTAACGATTAAATTTTCATTTTAACGTTTTTTTTGGAATTTGGTCGATGGTTTTATTTGCAAATAGTTTCCAACTCTTCTATTACTTTCTTATTTATTTCTTTTAATTTTTTATATGTTCCACATAATTTAGTCTTGTCTTCTAAATTAGCGTAGCAATAAATTAAATTATTTAAAACATCTAAATCTTTTGGTCTTATAAGCAATACTTTTTCTAAATCTTCGGCAGCACCTTGAAAATCATTTTTAGTGGCTTTAATTTGACCTCTGATATTATGTCCTCTAATATCATCTGGCGCTAGCTCAATACTTTTATTAGCATCTATTAGTGCTTCATCAAATTTATTGTTTTTTATATAGCAAAGTGCTCTATTAATATAGGCGTCAGAATTTTTTTCATCTAATTTAATTGCCATTGTATAATCTTCACTAGCGCTAAAATTTTGGTTCAAATCACTTTTACAATACCCTCTATAAGCATAGGAATCTGAAAAGGTTTTGTTTAGTAAAATACTTTGATTTAAATCATCTATTGCTCCTAAATGATCTCTTAAAAAATATTTTGCGACACCTCTTTTAAAATACAAATAAAAATCATTTGCTTTTAAAACCATCGATTTATCATAATCTAAAATGGCTTCTTTAAAATCTTTTAATTCTGCTTTAAATTCGCCACGACGTAAATAAACAAGATAACTATTGGTGTCTAAAGATATGGCTTTATCTAAAGACAAAATGGCTTTGTCAAATTGTTTTAACTTGCCTTCAGCTGCTCCTTTTTTGGCGTAATACTCTGCCGTTTGCGGATTTAAAACAATTATTTTATTCAGTAAATCTATTTCTTCTTGGAATTTATTTTCAAATTCTTTTACAGAAAGTTGCAGTAATAAATCGTTCGTTTTTAACCATTTATCACAATCGCTGCTGTTTTTATTTTGGTTGCTATTTAGCAATTCAAAAGATTTGTTTAAATCGACACAAGCTTCCGTAATTTTTCCAATTTTATAATTTATGACAGCTCTCGATCTAAAAGCATTTCCAAAATTTGGATTGATTTTTAAAGCCTCATTTACATCATTCAACGCTTCCGTATATAACTTTTTTAAATACTTTGCATCAGCTCTATTCGCATAAGCATCGGAATGATTTGGATTATACTTTATCGCAGTATCAAATTGGCTTATGGCTTCATTAATTCTATTCAATTTAGCATTTACCAATCCGATATTGTTATGAATACTATGATCATCTGGATAGGCAACATTGTATTTTGTAAAATCTTCTAAAGCTGCTTCAAAATCTTCATTTTTAAGTTTCGCATTTCCCGAAAAAAACAAATTTGCCGTATAGTTTGGGTTGATTTCTTTGACTTTGTTAAAATAAGATATGGCTTTATCAAAATCATTTAATTTATAATAAGACCTTCCAATTAAATCTAGCACTTCAACATCTTTTGGATTTGATTTTAATTCAAATTCCAAACTTTTTATGGCTTTTTCAAATTCATTATTATTGAAGAATTGAAGACCACTATTAAAATTATTTTGACCAAAACTTAAATAGCTTATAAAAATCAAGAGTACAGTAAGGTGTTTTTTCATGGTTGTTTTTTTAAGTATTTGAACTTGATTTTTAAAAATAATTTTGAGTTTATTTGAGTTTAGTCGATAATTTAAAAACCCTTCAAGAGTTTAAAACTCTTGAAGGGTTATGTTGATAATTAATTTTTTTACTCCAAAATAGCAGCAATTCCTGGTAATGTTTTTCCTTCTAACATTTCTAACATGGCACCACCACCAGTTGAAACATAACTCATTTTAGATTCTAAACCGAATTGTTTTACCGCAGCCACACTATCACCACCACCTACTAAAGAAAAACATCCGTTTTGTGTAGATTCTGCAATAAAATCTCCTAAAGTTACTGTTCCGTTAGCAAAAGCTGGTAATTCAAACACACCAATTGGTCCGTTCCATAATATCGTTTTCGAGTTTAAAATTACTTCTTTTAAATCGGCTAATGTTTTCGGACCAGCATCTAAACCTTGCCATCCAGCCGGAATTTCAGCCACATTTACCACTTGTGTATTGGCTTCGTTTGAGAATGCATCAGCAGCTACTACATCAACCGGTAAATGAATTTTTACCCCTTTAGCCGTTGCTTGTTTCATGATATCTAAAGCCAATTCCATTTTATCATCTTCACAAATAGAATTTCCAATATTTCCACCCATCGCTTTGATGAATGTAAACGTCATTCCACCACCAATAATCATGTGATCTACTTTATCTAAAATATTTTCAATAATCGTAATTTTAGAAGAAACTTTACTTCCTCCAAGTATAGCCGTTACAGGTTTTTCAGAGTTTTTCAATACTTTATTGATACTTTCAATTTCTTTCGCTAATAACGCTCCAAAACATTTGTCATTTGGAAATTCATTTGCAATAATTGTGGTAGAAGCATGCGCTCTATGTGCCGTTCCAAAAGCGTCATTTACATACACATTTCCTAAACTCGCCAATTCTTTAGAGAAACCAACATCTCCAGCTTCTTCTTCCGCATAAAAACGTAAATTTTCTAATAATAAAATTTCACCGTTTTGTAAGTTAGCCGCTGCGTTTGTAGCGATTTCACCTCTACAATCTGAAGCAAATTGTACCTTTTTACCTAAAACTTCTTCAATTTTGTACACAATATGACCTAAAGAATATTTGTCTTCTTTTCCTTTTGGTCTTCCTAAATGCGACATTAAAATTACGGAACCACCATCGTTTAAAATTTTATCAATAGTTGGTTTTGCTGCTTCAATTCGGTTGGCATCCGTAACTTTAAAATTTTCATCTAAAGGCACATTAAAATCCACACGGATTACAGCTTTTTTGTTGTTAAAATTGATGTCGAAAATAGTTTTCATAATTTTTATGTTGTTAATTGTTTTACTTAAAGAGATTTGCAAATATAAATCTTTGATTTTAAACCAAGAAAAAATCGCTTATATTTGCTCATGCTTTTTAAAGACATCCTTGGTCAAGACCACATTAAAAACTACTTAATTACTACTGCCAACGCAGGAAGAATACCGCATGCGCAATTGTTTATTGGGCCAGAAGGTTCTGGAACATTACCAATGGCTATTGCGTATTCGCAATATATTTTATGTAATAATATTGATGGCGAAAACAATACTGGAAATGCAGCATGTAATTTAAAATTTGATCATTTTTCGCATCCCGATATGCATTTTGTGTATCCAATTACGTCTACTGATGATGTAAAAGGTGATAATGTAGTGAGTGCGAATTTCTTGGAACAATGGAGAAGTTTTTTGAATGAAAATCCGTATGCGAGTTTATTCGATTGGTATAAAAAACTAGAAATTCCAAAAAAACAAGGGTTAATTAATGTAAGAGAAGCTTCGGAAATTAGCAAAGTCTTGTCGTTAAAAGCCTACGAAGGTGGTTATAAAATTATGATCATTTGGATGGCGGATAAAATGAACAATCAGGCAGCGAATAAATTGCTGAAGTTATTAGAAGAGCCACCAGAAAAAACGGTTTTCATTTTAATTTCTGAAAGCATTGACGATTTGTTACAAACGATTATTTCTCGTTGTCAAGTTGTTGATTTCTTAGCTTTACCAGAACAAGTGATTACCGAAAAACTAATTAGTTCTCATGGAATTGATTCAGGTTTAGCTAAAAAAATCGCACATCAAAGTGAAGGAAATTACAATAAAGCCTTGCATTTGTTACACAAAGATGATGACGATAGTATTTTTGAAGAATGGTTTATCAATTGGGTGCGAGCTGCTTTTAAAGCCAAAGGAAATGCGAGTGTAATTGCCGATTTAATTACTTGGAGTTCCACCATTGCAAAAGAAGGAAGAGAAACACAAAAGAATTTTTTACAATTTTGCATACAGTTTTTCAGACAAGCGTTATTGCTGAATTATCAAACTAAAGATTTGGTATATTTGGAACCGAATTTTGAGAATTTTAAATTGGAAAAATTTGCGCCTTTTATTCACGGAAATAACATTGTAGATATTTTTAAAGAATTAGAAGATGCTATTTATCATATTGAACGAAACGGAAATAGCAATGTGATTTTAACCGATTTATCAATAAAGCTAACACGGTTATTACATAAAAAAGAAGTCTAAATTTACGATTTGGGATTTACGATTTTCGAAATATTTACTGGCCACGAAATCGAAGATTCAGTATAGCTAATTCACGAATTTTTTAATTTATGAATTTTTAAAATTTTATTTAAATTATTCATCGACAAAGTCGATTTAAATTAATATCAAAGATTTTTTTAATTTGTGAATTCGTGGTAAAAAATTTAATAAAACATATTTAATAACTAAAACCAACCAACTAAAATTATAAAACAATGAATGCATTTGCCCTTATTTTACTAGCTTTTTTAGCCATTACTTTTTTACAATCTGGATACGACAAAATTGCCGATTGGAACGGAAACGTAAGTTGGTTAAAAGGTCATTTTTCTCAAACTTTTTTAAAAAATCAAGTTCCTTTTTCTTTATTAATTATTTTAGCGTTAGAAATTGTAGCTGGAGTATTAGCTATAATGGGAATTGCCGAAAACTTAATGAGTGGTGCTACAATTATTGGTGATTATGCTTGTATGATTTCTTGTGTAACCTTATTATTTTTACTTTTCGGACAACGAATTGCAAAAGATTATGATGGCGCACGAACAATTGTAATTTATTTAATTCCAGCGCTTTTAGGGGTATATTGGTTGTAATAATTTACAATTTGGGATTTCAGATTTACGAAAAACAAATATTATGGCTCGGATTATAAATCCGAGCTTTTTTTATTGCTTCATGCTCGCTTTATACAATCGTAATTCATCCCAAGAAAATTCATCGCCGTGTTTTTCTTTAAGTAAACCTAAACCTTCGTTGTTATAATCTTTAAATGCGTTTTCTAATGCTGCAATTTTATCTTCAGGTAGTAAATCTTCTATTTGAAGTACTTCCAATTGGATTAATTTAGTAAAATGCACAAAAACCGAACTTGGTGTGAGTTTTCGTTTAGCTGCAATTTCATGTATGCTTAAATTTTCCTTCCAAAGATCTAAGGTAATTTCTATGGTTGCTTTTTTAGGCTCCGTTGATTTGGCTTTTTTAGCTTTGGTTTTTTTACTGAACGTTTCTGAATAATCTTTCTCTATAAAACCATCAATTTGCTTGAATTGTTCAGACAACGAAGCGATTTTATTGATTTTATAATACTTCATATCGTCTGAAGACATCGTTTTTTTGTTGAATTCAATTCCATTGACTAAATTCTTAACCAATAAAACTGATTTCTTCAATTGTAAAATAGTTTTCACCTGAATTTCTTCTAATTCCAATAGTTCGTCGTGGAACGTTTTGACTTTTTTCAAGTTGCTCACTTCGGCGATTTTCAGTAATAAATCGGTAACTTGGTAATCTAAGGTTTTAAAATAATATTGATAAGCCGCCTCGCAACGTTCCGCCAAAAAAGGAATATCAATAGTTTCCTGGTAGCAAATTTTCTGAATTTGATTGATGAACTTTTTTGAAGAATCTAATAGCGCCGCCACAATAGTTTCGTTTTGTTCGGCCCAAGTTTTGTATTTCGATTTAGTAGTTTTACCAATTTCGTTATTATACGAAAACATATGATTCCGCCATTGTTGAGCCAATTGTCTGAAGTCGAAACTTTTACACAATTCAACACGTAAAAAATGTTTGGTTTCAATGGCTAAGGATTGTGCTAAAATGGTTTCATCCGCTTTGTTATTCGCATAATTCAACACTTCAGCGTCTGAAGTAATACCGTTCAATTGTATCGGAGAAAGCAAAATTAAGCCGTTTAAGGAACGAAGTCGTGATAAAGCAACATAAGCTTGTCCGGGCGCAAAAACACGTAAAACATCCAATGCGGCGTTGTCAAAAGTTAAACCTTGGCTTTTATGAACCGTTATCGCCCAAGCTAATTTTAACGGATAATGACTAAAAGTTCCAATAACGGTTTCTTCAATCTCCTTAGTATCAGTATTTACCACATATTTTATGTTTTCCCATGTGTATAAATCAACTTCAATCGTTTTGTTTTCTTCTTCAAAATGCACTAAAATTTCTTTATCTGCTAAAGAAGTAATGGTTCCGATTTTCCCATTATAGTATTTCTTTTCATAGGAAATATCATTTTTAATGAACATGACTTGCGCCCCAACTTTCAAATCCATTTTGGGCTCAATTGGATAAATTTTTTCAGGAAAATCTTCTACCAACTCAGGAAAATATGAAAAAGTTTTCCCTTTTAGTTCCGCTAAAGCTTCTTTATTAATTTCATCTGCTTTGGCATTATGTGTTGTCACAATAATACAACCATTATGATTTTTTATATTAAAATTGGGTTGTACATATTGATTTAAAACGTCAATATTTTCTTTAGTAATTTTATTATTTCGAAGATTGTTTAAAATGGAGATAAATGTTTCATCATCTTGACGATAAATTTTCTCTAATTCGATGTATAATGGTGGGTTCTGACGAATCACTTGCGAATGAAAAAAGAACATTCCTTGATAATAATTCTTCAATTCGTACCATTCTTCTTGTTTAATTACAGGTGGTAATTGTAGTAAATCTCCTATAAAAAGAACTTGTACACCACCAAAAGGTGCATCAATTTTACGTACTTTTTGTAGCATAAAATCGATAGCGTCCAACAGATCGGGACGAAGCATTGAAACTTCATCTATAACCAACAACTCCAAATTTAAAAGCACTTGTTTTTTGGTCGCATTCATACGGAAATGCTTACCAATTGTAGTTTTAGACTCAAATTTGTATTGTGGTGAATCGGTAGTAATTACCTTATAATCAGGAATAAAAGCCGAAAATGGCAATTGAAACATCGAATGAATGGTGACACCTCCAGCATTTAGAGCGGCAATTCCAGTTGGAGCCACCACAATTGTGTTTTTGTGAGAAGTGGCAATTATTTCTTTTAGAAGAGTTGTTTTTCCGGTACCAGCTTTACCGGTTAAAAAAACCGATTTGTTGGTTTGATTAATAAATTGAAGGGTGTATTCGGCTGCTTTAGTAATGTGTTCCACGTGGCGTATAGTTTAGGTGACAAATATAAAAAAAGCCCTGATTTCTCAAGGCTTATAAATTATTTTTTTTCTTTTGTTGCTTTATATTCTTCGTTTAATTGTTTCAATAATTTATCTGTTAAATTATATGAATCTTTGGCGAAAATTACGTTTGGTGCAGCATCTGAAGTAGTAAAAATATAATCAAAACCTTCTTTTTTACCGTAATCTTTAATATACTTTTTAACATCATTTACTAAAGAATCTTTTAAAGCACCGCCTTCTGTTTCAATTTGAGCTAAAATTTTGTTTCTCTCTTGAATTAAAATTTGTTCTCTTTGTTGCAATTGAGCAGCATGTTGTTGCGCCCAAGCCTGTCCATTAGCTTGTGCAGCTTTCTCAAAACTAGCCATTTCAGCTTGTAATTGTTTTCCTTTAGCTTCTAAAGGACGACCTAATTCTTCAGATTTTACTTTAAATTTTTCGTTTTCGTCTTTAAATTTTTCATATTTTTCTAAAAGAACAGAAGTATCAATGTATCCTGTTTTAAAATCTTCTTTTTTTACAGTTGCTGATTCTTGACAAGAAATCATTGCTACACTTAAAGCAGCTAATGCTAATAATTTTTTCATTTGTATTTTATTAATTTTTATTGAAAGGAAATCCAAAAAGGAAATCTGGTTTTTAATTTTGGTAAAAATAATAGGTTTCTTTTTATTTTTAATTCTTTTTTAAAATTTTATTTAAAAACTCGAAAAAAACATCAAAAAACCTACTATAACAAAAACTTATTTATTCTAAAAAAAACGATAAATAATTACTATTAAAAGCGAATTATTTAAACTAGGCTTAAATAAAACATCTTTTTTAGTTAATATATTTCGATGTTTTGACTCAAAATCGTTCGTAAAAACGTTTTATTTAGCTTTTTTGGTGTTTTTTAGGATGTAAATGTGCGAAGAGAACTCATTTTTGAACAATCCAGACACATTTGAAACCAAACCAACAAAAAACCCTTTTACAAAACTCATTTTGCCTGTTTTGTATTTTTCAGACAAAAGTGAAACATAAAAACTATCAAACCACATCGGTTTCACTTTTAGCAATTCTACATCTACATCAGAAAATAATCTCTTGATACTTGTTTTAGAGAAATGCCAAAGATGTCGAGGTACATCATAAGCTGCCCAAAAGCGATTGTAATATTTCGCGTCATACGATTTGTAATTTGGAACGGCAATAATTATGGTTCCATTTGGTTTTACAATTCGTTGTAAGTTGGCAATGTAAGCTTCTAAATTTGGAACATGTTCTAATACATGCCACATTGTAACCGCGTCAAATGTGTTTTCTGATAATTCAAAAATATCTTCCGTGAAAGTTACCCCTTTATTAATGGCTAAGTTCTTCGCATCAGCATTTGGCTCGAAACCTAAAATGTCCCAACCTTGGTTTTTCGCTTCTACTAAAAAATCTCCAGTACCAGAACCAATATCTAACAATTTTCCTTTTTGATTTTGTTCTTTTGTAATTAAAGACACTTTTCCTTTAATTGCATTACGTTTTACTAGATGATAAATTTTTTCAAACAACGTACGTTTTCCATCTGTATGAGAAATATAATCTTCGCTTTCGTAATACTTCCCTAAAACATCTAAAGAAGGAGTAGGGTGTGTTTTTAATAAATCATATTCCTTGTTATGTAACAAAGAAAAGGTTTCCTTAGAAACCGAATGATCTTTTACTATTATAAATTGATTGTCTTCTGAAAAATTCATTTTGTTTTTATGTCTTTATTTATAGGCTTTCACAAGATTGTTTCACGTGGAACTTTTTTCAGTGCTCAGTGTTTAGTTTTAAGTGTTCAGTCGAACTTCCAACTAATAACTGAACACTGAATACTTTTAACGTCCCATATGAATTAACAACACCGAAATATCACTTGGAGAAACTCCACTAATTCGTGATGCTTGCGCAATTGTTGTTGGGCGTATTTTAGTTAATTTCTGACGTGCTTCAATTGAAATCGCTTTTATTTTGTCAAAATCGTAATTATCTGGAATTCGAACATCTTCTAAACGATTCACTTTATCTGCATGATTTTTTTCTTTTTCGATATAACCAGAATATTTCACTTGAATTTCTGCTTGCTCAATAACTTCTTGATCTAAATTGTTTTCTTCGATATAATTCGTAACCGCTTCAAATTTTAAAATATCTGCCAAATCAATTTGCGGACGAGAAAATACTTTAAACATTTTATCTCCCTGTGTCATCGGACTTGATCCTTTAGCTTCCAAAATTGGATTGGCTACATCAGCACGAATACTTGTTTCTTTAAAGAAAGTTACAAACTTATCTGAAGCGTCTTGTTTGTATTCCATTCTTTTTAATCTATCAGCTTTCGCTAAACCAATAGCATATCCTTTTGGTGTCAAACGTAAATCGGCATTATCTTGTCGTAATAACGTTCTGTATTCTGCACGAGAAGTAAACATACGATAAGGCTCTTCAGTGCCTTTCGTAATTAAATCGTCAATAAGAACTCCAATATACGCTTCGTCACGTTTTAATATAAATGGTTCTTTACCTTGCACTTTTAGGGCAGCATTAATCCCAGCCATCAAACCTTGAGAAGCAGCTTCTTCATAACCAGTAGTCCCATTAATTTGTCCTGCAAAATATAAACCGTTCATTAATTTTGTTTCCAAAGTATGTTTTAATTGTGTAGGAGGGAAGTAATCGTATTCAATTGCATAACCTGGACGGAAGAATTTTACATTCTCGAATCCAGCAACCGAACGCAATGCTTTAAATTGAACATCTTCTGGAAGCGACGTTGAAAATCCATTTACATACACTTCAACCGTATGCCATCCTTCTGGTTCTACAAAAAGCTGATGACGCTCTTTATCAGCAAAACGATTAATTTTATCTTCAATAGACGGACAGTATCTTGGACCAATAGATTTAATTCTACCATTAAACATCGGACTACGATCAAAACCTTCACGGAGTAAATCATGAACCAGTTCAGACGTGTACGTCATGTGACAAGAACGCTGTTCCGTTAATGGTTTGGTTACATCCGAATATGAAAATTTTGAGGGGTTTTCATCACCAGGTTGTTCAATCATTTTAGAATAATCTAACGAACGACCATCTACACGAGGAGGCGTACCTGTTTTCATTCTTCCTGATTCAAAACCTAATTGATGTAAATCTTCTGTGATTCCAAAAGCAGCACTTTCACCTGCACGACCACCACCAAATTGTTTGTCGCCAATATGGATTAAACCATTTAAAAAAGTTCCATTTGTCAACACTACCGTTTCCGCTTTAATTTCCAAACCAAGCGAAGTTTTAATTCCAATTACTTTATCACCTTCAGATAAAATTCCAGAAACCATTTCTTGGTAAAAATCTAAATTGGGAGTTCCTTCCAACATCATTCTCCATTCTTCCGCGAAACGCATTCGGTCAGATTGACATCTTGGCGACCACATTGCAGGACCTTTGGATTGGTTCAACATCTTGAATTGAATTGCCGTCAAATCGGAAACAATTCCAGAATACCCACCCAACGCATCAATTTCACGCACAATTTGACCTTTTGCAATTCCTCCCATTGCAGGGTTGCAAGACATCTGCGCAATGTTTTGAAGATTCATTGTCACCAACAAAGTTGAACATCCCATGTTTGCAGCAGCAGCAGCAGCCTCGCATCCAGCGTGACCTGCACCAACCACAATTACATCATATTTTTCTTGAAACATATTCTATGTTCCACGTGAAACACGTGGAGTGATTTAAAAAATTTTTTGTTCCACGTGGAACAAAAAACTTAAGTTATTATATTAAAGTTCCACGTGGAACAATTTTATTTTTTCTTCTTCCTTAGAACGCATTAGTAAAGCTTCAGCATCTGATTTATCTTTATAGCCACAATAATGTAAAACACCATGAGCTAAAACACGTTTTAATTCTTCATTGAAAGAAACATCGAAATCAGAAGCATTGTCTTTAACTCGTTCAATAGAAATAAAAATATCACCGCTAATAATATCACCTTCAGTGTAATCAAAACTAATAATATCGGTTAAAGTGTCGTGATTTAAGTACTGCATATTAATATTGTGCAAATAATCGTCATCACAAAAAATATAGGAAATTTCTCCTAATATTTTATTTTCAGATTCAATGATAGTTTCAATCCAAGAAGCATAAACATCTTCTTGTTCTAAAATAAAATCGGATTCGTAATTAAAACTAATCATAACGCTTTAAAATATCGTTGTACTTTATTATTAAAATTCGGCTGCAAAGGTAGGCTTTGTCTATTTAATATTTCAACACTTTTTAAATAATTTAATAGAGCAGGAGGCAAGGGTTTATTTCCACCGAGAAAGTCTTTTTTATTAGTATTCGATTCTCTTTTGGTGTCTTGTCCTTGTTGCTTCATAGCTGTTTCTAACTTTAATAACTCGTGATTTATTTGCATGGCACGATTGATATTATCTTGCGTTAAACCTTTATTTATTAATTGCTTTTCTAAATCTTTCATTTGTTTCACCGCGTTTTGTCCGTTACCACCCATACCGTTTTTCTCTAATTCATTTTGCAACGATTCACGAAGTTCTTGTTGTTCTTTAATAATTTCTAACAGTTTTCCAGCATCTCCTTCACCATCGTTACCGTCGTTCCCTTGGGAACCGCCTTCCCCGGTTTGACCAGGTTTCTTACCTTGTCCTGGTTTTTGACCATCGCCAGGTTTCGGTTGACCATCCTTCATTTTATCACCTAACCCTTTTTGCTGAGAAATAATATCCGCTAATTGTTTTCCACCTTTTCCTTTACCTGGTTTTGGTTTCCCACTTCCGCCAGAAGAAGACATACTCATGTTCATATCGTTTTGCACATTACTCAACATATCTGCTAATTTATTAGTAGAAGACAATGTGAATTGTTGATGCGAAATTCCTTTAGAACGATTAGTGGAAACTAAATTTTCAATTGATTTATCTAAGTTATAATGAATTTCTTCTACTTCTTTTAAAACGAGATCTGATATTTTAGGTTGTCTTAAAGAGAGAGCAAATAAGCTATCATCAACATGTTTGAACTGTGCTTTTAAATCTTGTTGGTTTTTCAAAAGTGTACTAACGTTTGCTTTAGAATTAACAACAGGTTTAAATTGATTCATTAGTTTTTCTTGATCAAAAGAAAACGCAAGTAAATTATCTATGATTTGGCGCAGTACTTTAGCGTCTTCTTCATTTTGCTCCATTTCTCCAGACATCATCGATTCAGACATTTTCTGGCTCATTTGTTTCATTTTTTGAGCTGCTGCTTTCTGATTTTTTTTAGCAGATTGACTGTCTTTTTTTTCTAAATTATCTTCCGCTTTTTGTTGTTCTTGATCTACATCTTTTTGATCACCTTTGTCATTAGGAATTTCCATTGGTGACTTTAATTCTTTGTTCTCTTTTTCTAAATCATCCAACTCTTTTTTCAAATCTTCAAACTCATTAGAAAGTTCTTTTTGATCTTGCGTTTTTTGATTCTCTTTTTCGGAAAGTTTATCCTGTTTATCAGAAAGCTTATTTAACTTATCCGCCAATTGCTCTGCTTTTTGTTCCACATAATAGCGCTTGGTTAATTCTACCAATTGCTCCAACGATTTTTGTTGCGACTTAGCTTGTTGTTTTAATTTATCAGCTTTATCAAATAAATCTTCTTTCTCTAATTTTTTAGTCAGCTCTTCTAATTCTTTTAAGAGCTTTTCGTTTTTAGCCGCTTCTTTTTCATTTTTTTCTAAACGATTTAAAAGCTCTTGCTTCATTTCATCTTTTTGTTCTGGTTTAAATTGTTCCAGATTTTCCTTCATCTTTTCTGAAAATTCTTTCATCATTTCATCTTGTTGTTTCTGACGATTGATAAAATCTTGAATCTTCTTTTGATCTTTATAATCTAAATTATCCTTTTGCTTATCCAACTTTTTCAATTTCTCTAGTTCATCGAATTGCTTGTCCTGATTGTCCAAGGCTTTTTGTAAACTATTGATATTAGATTGCTGTTCTTGTAGTGATTTTTGTTCTTTTTGCTCTTCCGTTAACTCGGTATGAGAAAAAACAGAAGATTTTGATGATTTTAAACCATTAACTACATCATTATCAAACACTTCGAAAAAATAATCATAATTTACACCAGGTTGCAATGTAATTCCATCAGGAAATGAATACACAAACTGATCTACCACCTTACTTTTTAAAGTCAAACCTTTTCTATAAACAATATTAGGTTTCGTTCTATCATAAAAAACCACTTGCAATTTTGACAATCCGTAATCATCAGAAACTTGTCCGATAATAACTTTTTGTTTTAATTTTAAACTATCAGGAGTTTCCGTAGCAGAAATACTTGGAAACTGATCTTTTAATATCGTTAATTTATATTGTAAGTTTTCATGGTTTTTTAATTGTTTGTTTGAAATTGAAATTTGATAATCAGTATTATTCAGAATTCTTCTTGTAAGCGAAAACTGATTTTCATTTTTTGAAAATGGAGTTGCAACCGAATCTTTTTGGAAAGCTACAGCAGTTGTAGCTAACGTATTCAATTTCCAAGTTACAATCGTACCTTCAGGAATAACCGCATTTCCAGTTCCTTGAATCACTTCCGATTTTTTTCCTAAATAAGAAGGAAAATGCAATTGCATAGTGAAAGAAGAAATCGTTGGCACATTGACTACATTTAAAGTGTAATCATTTGATGTAATTTCATTCGATTTGAAATGAAAAGAAATGTCTTTTTGAACATTATCAAACTGATAGGAGAAATTTCCAGGTGACGTGTTTTCTAAAAAGTATTCTTCATTGTTGATGATTATCGAAGCATTTTCTGGAATCACTTTTCCAACTGTTTTCACTACCAATTTAAATGATTGATTTTGTTCCACGTTTAAATTATCAGAAACAATTTCAAATTTAAAAGCTGCTGGTTTAGCAAAATTCTTGTCGTATTGTACCACACGAGCGAAACTTTTTGAAATAACATCAGAATTTCCAGAAATATAAAAGAACAAAATAAACAAAAGCGGAATTAAGGCAAAAGGCAAATACTTTTTGTTTTTATTGAAATTAATCGCGTTCGAAAACGGTATCGGTTGCAAGCTATTTGCTTTTTGTTCGATGGATGCTAAAACCAATTCAGTTGGTGTTGCTGTATTGGCTAATTGTAAAAAGTTTAGCAATTTGTCTTTAACTTCATCGAAATGTGTACCAATAATTTTGGAAACTTCAGTATAATCTAAACCTTTCTGAATTTTAAATAATTTAAATAAAGGAAGTAGGATGAATTTTGATAACAAGAAAACTTCCACAGTGATAAACAGCCAAAACAAAATGGTTCTTCCTTGTGTGGAAAACCAAAGAAAATATTCAATTAAAAAAGTAAAAATAAAATACAACAAGCCTATAGCGATAAAAAGAATAATTCCTTTTATCAACTCATTGGTATAAAACTTCTTAATAAAGCCTTCCAGTTTATCGTAAATTAATGCTTTCTTTTCCAAATTTGTTAATCAAGTGTTTATAACTGATAAAATTACAACTTTTTTAAATAATGAAGCAATAGTAAAAAGTTAATAGTTACATAATATTGTTAATAATGTGTTTATTACAAAAAAACTTCCAACTTCTAACATCTAACTTCCAACTTCCTTTTATCTTTGCATAAAATTTTACAAGATGTCAAAACCAGTAAGAGTACGATTTGCTCCTAGTCCAACCGGACCATTACATATTGGTGGTGTAAGAACCGCGCTTTTCAATTATTTATTTGCCAAAAAACATGGTGGAACTTTTTATATTAGAATAGAAGACACCGACCAAACTCGATTTGTAGCTGAAGCTGAAGATTATATTTTTGAAGCTTTAGAGTGGTTAGGTATTTCACCTGATGAAACAATTGGAAAAAATGAAAAATTTGGACCTTATCGTCAATCGGATAGAAAACATATTTACAAACAATATGCTGATGAATTGATTCGTTCGGGATGGGCCTATTATGCTTTTGATTCTTCAGAGAAGTTAGATGAATTACGTAAACAAGCTGAAACAGAAGGTAAAACTTTTATATATAATCATACCGTTAGAGAAACATTAGATACGTCTTTAAATGTTTCACGTGAAAGTGTTGAAGCTCGAATTGCAAATGGAGAACATTATGTTATTCGTTTTAAAACACCAGTCAACGAAATTTTACATTTACAAGATATCATTCGTGGTGAAGTAAAATTTGACACAAACTTATTAGATGACAAAGTTTTATTTAAGTCTGATGGTATGCCAACGTATCATTTAGCAAATATTGTGGACGATCATTTGATGGAAACTTCTCATGTAATTCGTGGAGAAGAATGGTTACCATCGATGCCATTACACGTTTTATTATACCAAGCATTTGGATGGGAAGCTCCAGAATTTGCGCATTTACCTTTAATATTAAAACCAATTGGAAACGGAAAATTAAGCAAACGTGATGGTGATAAATTAGGTTTCCCAGTTTTCCCATTACAATGGACAACGGCAGAAGGAACATCAAAAGGGTATAAAGAAGCTGGATTTTTCCCTGAAGCAGTAGTTAACTTTTTAGCTTTATTGGGTTGGAATGACGGAACAGAACAAGAAATTTTTTCGTTAGAAGAATTAGTGGAGAAATTTGATTTAAAACGAATTCATAAAGCAGGAGCAAAGTTTGATCCAGAGAAAAACAAATGGTTCAATCATCAATATTTACAAAAACAAAGTGATGTTTACTTAGCAGAAATGTTCCAAGTAGAATTAGATAAAAAAGGCATTTCAACGTCACTTGATGTAACAAAGATTGTTTCTTTGGTGAAAGAACGCGCTAATTTTGTAACTGAACTTTGGGATTTATCCGATTACTTTTTTGAAGCACCAACATCGTATGATGAAAAAGCAGCAAAAAATTGGAAAGATGAAACTCCAGAATTAATGAAGTTAGTAATGGAAGTTTTAAATGGTATTGAAGATTTCACCTCATTAAATATAGAAACCATTTTAAAAGAGTGGATGACAACTAACGAAATTGGTATAGGTAAAGTGATGCAACCCTTACGATTAAGCCTAGTAGGCGCTTTAAAAGGGCCACATTTGTTTGATATCATTGAAATGATTGGTAAAGCAGAAACGATAAGTAGAATAGAAAAAGCAAAAGCAAGTTTATAAAAAAAGGCGTTCCAACTATCGGAACGCCTTTTTCATTAAAATATATCTTATAAATAAAAAGTCAACTGACCACTGATAATTCCTAAGTTTCCTTTGAATTTTTCATTAATTGTAGGAACTTTTTCGTTGTTATTTAAGTTTCCAAAAAAGTTATTTAAACCATATTGGTATCCTACGCGTAAACGTGCATTGGTGAAACCAACA
>CAMLRV010000014.1 GCA_946482495.1 uncultured Flavobacteriia bacterium | reverse complement strand
GTCTGGCATCTCACCACCACCCATGAATTGACCATGCCAATCATTGTTGTAGTTTGATTTCGTGTAAACTTCTTTACCAAAACGGTTGAAAATTTGAACTTTATTAGCAATTAATTCTAAGTAGTCATTCATACCATCTCCATTAGGTGAAATACCTTTTTGGATTTCGCAAAGTTCAACATAAACACTCATTGTAGATATAGAAGCACATTCAGAAACATCAGGTGTAAAAGTATAAACTACAGTTCCTGCCGTTGATGTGTTAACTACAGCTGGAGACCAACTTCCATCAATTCCATTTAAAGACGTTGTCGGTAAAGTAACATTAGCATCTCCTACACATAAATCTGGAATCGCAGTAAATGTCGGACCTACTTGAGGATCAATTGTTACAGATATAGTAACTACTTGTGAACATTGACCAGCAGTTGGTGTAAACACATAACTTGAAGTACCTGCAGTAACAGTATTTATTGTAGCAGGATTCCAAGTTCCTGTAATACCATTATTAGATGTTGTCTGTAAAGCTGGAGCAACTCCGTTTAAACAGATATTTGCAATTGCAGTAAATGTTGGAACAACTATTGGGTCTATAGTAATATTCATAGTAGTACCAACCCCACATTGCCCAGGATTTGGATTAAATGTGTAGGTTGTTGTTCCAGATGTACTCGTATTAATTAGAGCTGGAGTCCAAGTACCAACAATACCATTATTTGAAGTTGTTGGTAAAGTTGGAGCTGTTGCATTTTGACAAATGTTTGAAATTTGTGTGAATGTAGCAGTCACAAAAGGATCAATAGTAATTGTAAAGTTACTTGAACCACCATGTATACAATTCGCTAAATCTTCAGGATAAGTATAAGTAACAACATAAGTTGCACCTGTACTAGCCGCTAAATTGATTTCCCCAGTAGTTGCATTTAAATCTAAACCAGTTCCTACATAACTATATGTTCCACCAGTAGTAAATCCTGCACCTGGAGTTGGCGTTGGGTTAGTAGCATTTGTTATACAAACTGGAGTTGTATACGTGAAATCTGTAACAGCTGTTGTGTATGGTACCGCATCAATTGTAAATGGAATTGGCGCTGAATAACAACCATTAACAAAATCATGAACAACAAATGAATGAGGTCCAGGAGTTAAACCTGTAAATATTGTGCTTGACTGATACGTTCCGTTATCAACACTATATTCATAACTAGCTATGTTAAGCGAATATTGACCTAAATTCGAATAATTTTCTGGATCAATTGCTGTCCATTCTGATGGATTCCAAGTAGTACTTGGAAGTGTTGCAGCACCAGGTAGTCTTCTAAATGTATATCCTGGTTGTCCTAATGGTGTAAATGAAGTATTAGTTGTTGGTCCCCATAAATCTACCAATACATTTGCAGTAGTTGTAAGTCTAATATTATCATTGTCGTTAACTGCAGAACAAGTAGTAAAAGTTAAGTTTGGTGTTACACCAGGAATATTTGCATCTGAGCTTAACTTAATAACCACAGTTGAATTATTTGCAATTGTTCCAGATAAAACATTATCACAACCTCCAGTAACAGTACCACTACCATTATTAAAAGTTCTTAATTTGTATCCTGCAAGATTTATAGGTGCTCCAGTACCATTAAATAATTCAACATAAGTTAATGCACCCGAATTCGCATCTGTAACTTCAGATATAAATAAGTTTGTTGGAACTGTTCCACTTGTTCCAATTGGTGAGGTAATCTGAATTGATCCCGTTTGGATAGCACAAGTAGGTTGAGTTAAATAATTAAAAGTTGGTGTTGGAATTGAAATAATATTTACATTAAATGGATCTTCTGCGGAACATTGACCATTTGTTGCATATACATAAATCGTTTGATTTGTTGAAATAACATCTCCTGCATTAAGCATTGTTCCAGTTCCTGTTGCACCACCAGTTGCCGTATAATAATTACTTCCTGCAGCTAAAGCAGGTAAAACATAATTATTACAAGCATTAACATCAACTTGAGCAGGGATTACTGGCGCAGCAATAATTTCAACTTGAGTAGTTACTGTATATTCAGGACAACCACCTTGAGCTGGAACTGTTAATTTAATTGTATAAATTCCAACATTTCCTAAAACCGGAATTAAACTTCCTGTTACAGGATCTAAAGCGTTTTCTAAACCAGTTGGTGTTGAAGAATAAGATGCTCCATCACCACTATTTCCAGTTACCATAATAGCTTGAGAATTTACATTAGATTTACAATAGGTTGCACTTCCATATGCAATAGTTGCATTTGGAGTTGGAGTAATAATTACCGTTCTAGTACAAACAATTGGAGCATTTGAAGCAGGAGCCGGTAAATTTGGAATTAAAGTATTTGTTACTGTATAAGTTCCAGGTTGACTCAATACAAAGTTAATTTCTCCAGTTGTTGGATTAATAACCATTGCAGTAGTAGAACCGTCTTCAACTCTAACTGCAGAGTAAGTCCCTGCAACAGCACCTGCAATTAATGTAGGTGATTCGTTTGGAGCTGAGTTACAATAAGTTGTTGCTGAATAATTAAATGTGTTATATGGATAACAGAATGATTGTGCAGTATTAGTAGGATTTGGTGTAATTGTAATAGTACCTGCTGTATTAACAAAGTTAGTTACCATTAAAATATAAACTTGTCCTTGTAAAACATTCACACTAAAGTTTTCTACAGCAGCAGTTGAATAACTACATTGAACTGGAGAACCATTTGGAATTAAACCACAACCAGCATTTCTACTTGGGAAAGGTCCCCATAATGCATAATCAACATCCCCAGAAGTTTGAGAAATAGTATAAGCTAAAGTTCCATTCTGAGCAGCTTCTAAGAAGAAGAAACTTGCATTAGGAGAAGAACCTAAACATCCATAAGATCCTAAATTAATTACGTTAGTAGTATTAGGATATGTTGTTGGCGCATTACATAATGAAACAGATTCCGGACATGGAACTCCTCCAATACATAAATTAAAATCAAATTGTTGATTAGATCCAGAGAAAACTCTGATATAATAAGTTTGTCCTACAACTAAATTATTAAGAACATTTTGAGCTGCTGCAAAACATTGTACCTGTGTAAGTGCACTACAGTTTGTTCCAGAATATAAAGCGAAATCTGCATCAGCTCCTGCTGGTAAAATATTCGATAAACTAAAGGTATGTGTACTTCTTGTTGCCACAAATCTATACCAAACATCATTTGCGGTAGGAGTACATCCAGCTGGAACTCCTGCTGTGTTTGTAGAACCAAAAAGTGTACCTGAATTTAATTGCGTACAATTTAAATCATCATTTACAATTGCAGTAGTTGCATTTGCACATAAATCATTAATAGGAGTTGTTGAAAATGTAAATCCATCAGACCAGAAACTTGCATTTGAAGAAGAACAAATTGCTCTTACATAATAAGTATAAGTTGTTGATGGTGTTAAATTTGTAGCTATGTATGTTGGTGTCCCATTTACTGGAATACCCGATTGTCCAAGAACTGGTGGATTAGCTCCAAATGGTAATATTAAAATTTCCCATTGAGTAGCAGATCCAGATTCTGTCCATGATAAAGTAGCAGTTGTAGCACCAATTGGATTAGCTGTTAAAGCAACAGGTTTGAAACATGTAATTGGTGGTGTACAATAAATTGTAGCATTCCATCCTGCACTTACACCTGAAGCTGTTGAAGTAAATACAAAAGTTAAACATCCACTTGTATTAGTTGCTGATGCTGAAAATGAAGGAGGTATATTTGTTCCTGAATAAGTTCCAACAATTGGCGATGTTGGTAAATTTCCATCTCTAATTACTAAATTATCTCCTGCTGCTAAACTGAAACTGTTAAATACAACAGTAACCACATCACCAGCATTATTAGGGCAAATTATTGAAGTAATATTTTCACTATTTTGATAGTTACCTGTTGCTCCTCCTGAATCATAAAAATGATCCCCACCACAATAATTTGGCGTTGTACAGAAAGTAGCTGGCACTGACCAGAAACTATCTTGTGTTGGAGAACATTTTGCTCTTACATAAACATCATAACAAGTTACAGAAGTTAATCCAGTAATAGAATAAGTATTACTATTAGTTACAACTCCTACAGATGTTGCTGTTGGCGCAGCTGAACCTGCAGGTAATACGATAACTTCCCATTGAGTTTCAGTTGCTCCATTTGTCCAAGTCAACTGACCTGAATTGTATAAAATATTAGATACTACTAAACTTCCTGGTTTTGGACAAGTAATTAAATCTAATTTTACATTATCGATTGCTGCTGGAGGCTGATTTCCAGCAGTATTATTATTTCTCCATTCGAAAACCAAACGCATTGTACTACCTGCATAAGGAGTAGCATTAAGCGTATAGTTTGATGTAGTGAAGTTAGTCGTACCTGTTAAGTCGTTACCAACTTTAATTCTACTATTTGCCAAAGCAGTAATTTGCGTACCAGCTGTTGGGTTAAAAGTTGTTGGAACTGTCCAAACTCTAAAATAATCTGCTGCTTCTCCATTTGAACGCCAATCAAAAGTTAAATCTAATTGAGTTGCACCTGCTGGAATTATAAAATCTTTATAAGCTTGAACAACAGTAGTTGCTACATTATTATATGTATTTGTTCCACCATATGTATCAGTAATATATAATGAGTGCGTTCCACCATTATTAATACCAGTACCTACAGCCCATTTATTAGTTTGAGTAGCGTTATTTAATGTCCAACCTGTTATAGTTTCAAAACCATCTGTAAAGTTTAATGGAGTTGCAACTTGAGGTATAGTAAAAGCAAAAGGACCAGTCCAAGTACTAAAATTACCATCATTACAATCTGCTCTAACATAGTATTCATATACAACACCAGGAATTCCTGTAAAATTATTAGTTGTATTTGAAGTAGTAGTTGTACCTGCTCCTGTAGGTAATCCATATGGAGCTGGCGCTACTGAATACTGCCAAGATGTTGTACCTGCATTTGGAGCCCAAGCTAAATTTGCAGTGGTTGGCGGAGTAACTGTTGCAGTTAAACCTGTTGGTTGATTACAAAATACTTGTTGAATTGTTAATGTATATCCTACCGTTTGGTTCAAAGTACTTGAAGATACTATAATGTAATATGTCGTACCCGCAACAACTGGAAATGGGTTAATGTTTCTTGGATTAGCTGTAGTATTAGCAACCCCTGCCAAACAATTCGCTCCAGCAGTTCCTGGACAGGCACTATATACATGTATACTTGATCCTGTAGCTGTTGGCGCTAAGTTAATAGCGATATTACCTGTAAATGTTGGTGTGTATGTGTAAAACACATCATTACCAGCCATATAGTTAGTTGCTGTTCCACTACAAGCTAATGGTTGAGCAATATCATTTGTATCAGCATAGTTGGCTGTATTATCTGTAGTTTGATAAGGCAATGCTGGAGGAATTACAATTGGTCCACCACAAGTTTCTCCAAAACAAACAGTTTGAAAACTTCTTGGTCCAAACCAATCACTTTCATAATCTCCTGTACCATTACTACAAACAGAGCGTACTTGAAATTTATATAAAGTACATGGTTGCAATCCTGTTGCAGTAAATGGAGGACCTGCAACGTTATTATAAGTTATTGTTGAAGCACCTCCAAATGTATCAGCAAAAGGACAAACTTGGACATCCCATACGGTAATTCCTCCAGGATTTCCCCAACTTAATATTGTACTATTTGTAGTACCTCCTGATGTTGCTAAAGGTCCAATTGGTGTATTACATTTTTGAACCACATTCACATTATCAATTAACCATCTGTCTCCATTGTCATTTGTCATAACAAAGGCAATATAAATTAATGTTCCAGCTGGATAAGTAGCTGCTGGTAAATCAATTACTTTTTCTTCATAAACGTTAGCAGTTGATGTCAAAGATGCTTCGTCATAAGAAACAATATTTGCAAAATCTGCTGGATTGGTTTGAGAAATTTTAGAAATTTTGATGTCAAATAAACTTCCTTGAATACCAGACTGAACCGTTTTTGTTTGAAAACGTAACTGTCCGTTAGCCGGCACAGTAATCTGATTTGTTACCAGCCAATCAATAGCTAACCCTGAAGTTACATTCTCTCTATTGATTAATGCAGCATTTCCAACACCTCCATAAGTAAATGTTGCTAAATTTGTTGTTTGCCAACTTTGTACGGTACCCGTACCAGTTTCAAATTGTGTCCAGCCCGTTGGCAGAGCTGGCGCTGTTACGCCGTCAAAGTTTTCTTGGCCGAAAACCGTGAAACTAGCAAACATAAATAATAATAAAAGTAGTTTTTTCATTATAAGTATAGTAGTGATTAATTAAATTCTTTAACTTAACAAAAGTATGAATTATTGTGACATTTTAAATACATATCGATAAAATGCATGTTTTCATCGATAAAAAGCTTAATTTAACTAAATAATTTTATCTAAATTTGTAAAAAATTCAATACTTTGAGTACTAAAAAAATTTACTTTGCTTCAGACCAACATTTAGGAGCACCAACACCAGAACTAAGTTTCCCAAGAGAACAAAAGTTTGTTCAATGGCTAGATGAAGTTAAAAAAGATGCTGAAGCTATTTTTTTACTTGGCGATTTATTTGATTTTTGGTTCGAATACAAAACTGTGGTTCCTAAAGGTTTTGTAAGAGTCCTAGGAAAATTAGCGGAAATAAAAGACGCTGGAATTCCGATTTATTTTTTTGTAGGTAACCACGATTTATGGATGGGTGATTATTTCGAAAAAGAATTAAACATACCTGTTTATCACGATAACAAAGAATTTATTTTTAACGGAAAAATCTTTTTAATTGGCCATGGCGATGGAAAAGGTCCGGGCGACATGGGTTACAAACGCATGAAGAAAGTATTTACCAATCCGTTTTCAAAATGGTTATTTCGTTGGTTACATCCAGATATTGGAGTGAAATTAGCACAATATTTATCGGTTAAAAACAAATTGATTTCTGGTACTGAAGATGTAAAATTTTTAGGAGAAGACAACGAATGGTTAGTGCAATATTGCAAACGAAAATTGGAAACCAAACATTACGACTTTTTCGTTTTTGGACACCGTCATTTGCCTATGGAAATAACTTTAAATGAACAATCAAAATACATCAACTTAGGTGATTGGATTGGCTATTTTACCTATGGTGCTTTTGATGGAGAAGCATTTGAATTGAAGAAATACGAATAAGGAAATTTCTTTTGAAATACTGATTTGCGTTAGGGATGGAAGCGACATCCTCATAAATTTCGTGGCTGAGGCTCTCGAAGCCAACAAAATTTGAGATATAGCAAACAGCCCGACCCTTGGGTAACGCCCTACAACTTACTTTTCTAATTCTAAATCTCTAAATTTTGGTGATACTACCGCAGTGGTTCCTACAACCAATAAAGTCATAATTCCACCAAAAACAACGGCATTTACTACCCCAAATAATTTGGAAGTTAAACCACTTTCGAAAGCACCTAATTCATTTGACGAACCCACAAAAATTGAATTTACAGACGAAACACGACCACGCATTTCATCTGGCGTATAAATTTGTAAAATAGTGGAACGAATAACCACAGAAAAGCCATCAGTAACACCACTTAAGAATAGCGCTACGACAGAAATCCAAAAGTTTTCCGACAAACCGAAAACGATAATACAGACTCCGAATCCGAAAACGGCTAATAGTAATTTTTTACCCGTATTTTTTTCGATAGAAAACATGGTAGAAGCCAACATCGTTAACAAGCCACCAATAGCTGGTGCAGCACGTAAAATTCCGAAACCTTCTGAACCTACTTTTAAAATATCTTGTGCAAAAATGGGCAATAAGGCTACTGCTCCACCGAATAACACTGCAAACATGTCTAAAGAAAGTGCGTTTAAAATAATTTTATTTTGAAAAACAAACGTGATCCCTGCTTTTAAACTTTGAGAAATAGGTTCCCCAATTTTTTTATTTAGGATAGGTTTTTTACTGATTTGCAATAACATAAAAATTCCTAAAATGATAGAAATTGTAACAAAAATCATCGAGTTGAAAACACCAATTCCGCCAATTAAAAATCCTGCTAAAGCTGGACCAATTACGGCAGAAACTTGCCAAGAAGAGCTACTCCAAGTGGCGGCATTAGTAAATTGCGATTTCGGAACGATTAATCCTAATAAACTAAAAACCGAAGGAATAATGAAAGAACGAATGATTCCACCCAAAAAAACCAAAGCATAAATAGCATATAAAAAAGGCTGTTTTCCTATGGTTGAAACCGTATCAGGATGTACCAAATAACACAATAAAACACTAATTAATGTTGTTCCAAAAAAGCATTTCAGCAACATGTTTCTTTTTTCGGATTGATCGACAATATGACCGGCAAATAATGCCATAGTAATAGCAGGAATGACTTCCATTAACCCTATTAATCCTAGCGACCATGGATTTTTCGTAATACTGTACACTTCCCATTCAATTAATACAAATTGCATCGACCATGCTAAAACAATAGCTAATCGCATGGAAATAAACCAACGAAATTCTGGGATTCTTAAGGATGAAAATGGATCTTTTTTTGTCATAGTTTTTAATGAATCGCAAAGGTCGCAAAGATTGC
Organism: uncultured Flavobacteriia bacterium; assembly: GCA_946482495.1. The sequence continues at coordinate 13,147 of CAMLRV010000014.1, read as the reverse complement.
GCAAAGTTCACAAGGGTTTTGTTTTTTTTAACTTATTACTTGGTTATTTTTACTTTTTACTTGGATCTTACATCACGAAGTTGCAATTGCAAACTCACATTTCCGTTCCATTCGTTTTCTTCTACAACGTAAACGGCATCAAACGGATTTCTATTTTTTACAATGTCTAATTTCTTTCCTAAGCCAAAACCAATCGCATTGAAATTTGGTGAATGATTCTGCTTTATGAAAGCTTTCAAATGTTCATCATCGTTTCCTAATGTTTTAGCATACCCTGAATCAACTACATTTGTCGACATGAAAACCGGTGTCATATTTTCTGGTCCGAATGGTTCAAACTGCTTTAGAATACGCATGAATTTTTCATCAATAGCTGAAAAATCAATTTCTAAATCGACAGCAATTTCAGGAATTAATAAATCGGGATGAATCGTGTTTTCAACTTCCTTTTCGAAAGCATTTTTAAAATTCAGATAATTTTCTTCTTTTAGCGTTAATCCGGCTGCATACATATGTCCGCCAAACTGCTCCAAATGTTCGGCACAAGCTTCCAACGCATTGTACACATCAAAATCTTTTACCGAACGTGCCGAAGCCGCTAGTTTATCGCCACTTTTTGTAAAAACGATAGTCGGACGATAATAATTTTCAACCAATCGAGAAGCCACAATTCCGATGACGCCTTTATGCCAATTTTCTTGATACACGACAGTTGAAAAACGTTCTAACTCATCATTTTCTTCAATTTGACGTAAAGCTTCTTGTGTAATTTGTTTGTCTAAATCTTTTCTATCCGAATTATATCCTTCAATTTCTGAAGCGAATTGTTCAGCTTGATTTAAATTATATTCTGTCAAAAGTGCTACCGCTTCGTTACCATGTTTCACTCTTCCAGCGGCATTAATTCTTGGTGCGACAATGAAAACCATATCAGTAATTGTTAAGACTTTCTTTTTTACGTTCTGAATCAAAGCTTTAATTCCTGGTCGTGGATTTGTATTAATAACTTCCAAACCGAATTTCGCTAACACACGATTTTCGCCAGTAATGGGAACAATATCGGCAGCAATCGCAGTTGCCACTAAATCTAAATAAGGAAGTAAATCTTCAATAGTTTGGTTTCTATTTTCGGCTAAAGCCTGAATCAATTTAAATCCGACACCACAACCACATAATTCATCGTAAGGATAACTACAATCACTGCGTTTTGGATCTAAGATTGCAATTGCATCTGGCAAAGAATCACCAGGTCGGTGATGATCGCAAATGATAAAATCTATGTTTTTTTCCTTGGCATAGTTAACGTGGTCGATAGATTTAATTCCACAATCGAGCGCAATAATTAACGACACATCATTGTCTTCAGCATAATCGATGCCAGCGTACGAAACGCCGTAACCTTCATTATATCGGTCTGGAATGTAAGTAGCGACATTCGGATAATAACTTCGCAAATAACTTGACACTAAAGAAACTGCAGTGGTTCCGTCTACATCGTAATCGCCAAAAACTAAAATATTTTCATTATTGGCAATGGCTTTTTCGATACGTGCAACGGCTTTGTCCATATCTTTCATAAGATACGGATTGTGTAAGTCTTCTAAAGTTGGTCTGAAAAATGTTTTGGCTTGTTCGTAGGTTTCAATTCCTCTTTGAACTAATAAAGTCGCGATAGTTGTATCGACTTGAAGCGCGTTTTGTAGGGCTTGTACTTTTTCTTTTTCTGGCTTTGATTTGATGGTCCAACGCATGGTAATTTTGGATTTACGCCCTTCGACAGGCTCAGGGTGACAGGTTAATATTTGAATTTTGGCGAATAGTATTGATTTGTAAATGTATAAAAATTAAACATATAAGTCATAATAAGTTTACTAATTTGCTAAAAAACTTATATGTACTAATTTATAACTTTAAAAAGTGCATATAAATTTTGTCTACGACAAAATTACAACATTACAAAAAGTCAAAAACTTATATGACTCATATGTTAAAAAACTATTTCTTTTCTAAAGCAACTCCTTCAAACTGAATGCCGTCCCAACCAAAAATTATGAAATTTCTAATATTTTGGTGGTCGGTGGCGCTCGGTGTATTTAAAACATCTTGATAGAAATCGCCGAATAATGTTAGCGTTTCTTCTTTGGTTAATTCATTTAATTTCGCAAAAGCAAAAATTTTACATGAACCGTTATTTTCTCCAGCATTATTAATTTGATTTCCGTTTTTGAAAGTCGTAGGTGTGAAAACATAATTTTCATCGATATAAGCGATGGTTTCGGGAAACGATTTTTTGTTTAGTAGTTGTTGCATGGTTTTTTTATTTATGTGTACTTAACCAAACTGAATCATTTGCTTTAGTTGTATAATTCCACAATAACTCTCGGTCAATACTTCTTTTAATTAATAATTTTTCGTCTTTAAATTTCCAATCCTCATTATTGTAGCTCAAAACTTGAATCATATTTAACTTATGATTTTTATTTAACAATGATGGCTTTTCAATTATTTCATCGTTTTCAAGAACTAGAGGGATATATTCCTTATAAGATAGCTGCATGTAAACAATTGTTAAAAAACCAATACAAACAACTAAAGCTAAAATCATTTTTTTCATAACACGAATATTAAACACCCCTAAAGTCCCCTCAAGGGGACAATTCCCAAAACAAATACATTCTAAACTGAACACTCATAACTGAACACTGAATACTATTTCCCGCTTTTCCCACCAACAACCACAACGATTTCTCCTTTTGGAGGTTTCGCTTCGAAGTGTTTTAGCACTTCTTCGGCCGTTCCACGAATGGTTTCTTCGTGTAGTTTTGAAATTTCTCTCGAAACAGAAACTGGTCTATCAGCGCCAAAATACTGGATGAATTCCGCTAAGGTTTTTACTAATTTATGTGGAGAAACATATAAAATCATGGTACGCGTTTCTTCAGCCAAAGCTAAATAACGCGTTTGTCTTCCTTTTTTATCAGGTAAAAAGCCTTCGAAAACAAATTTATCGTTCGGCAAACCACTATTCACTAATGCTGGCACAAAAGCAGTCGCGCCTGGTAAACAATCCACAGTAATTCCGTTTTCCACACAAGCACGCGTAAGCAAAAATCCAGGATCGGAAATGGCTGGTGTTCCTGCATCGGAAATTAAAGCAATCGTTTCGCCACCTTTTAAACGAGCAATTAAATTTTCTACAGTTTTATGTTCGTTATGCATGTGATGACTATGCATGTGCGTAGAAATTTCGAAATGCTTTAGCAATTTTCCACTCGTACGCGTGTCTTCGGCTAAAATTAAATCGGCTTCTTTAAGCACTTTAATCGCACGAAACGTCATGTCGTCTAAATTTCCAATTGGTGTAGGAACTATATATAATTTGCTCATGCTTTCCGTTTATGGTTTGTTATTTATGGTTCAAACAACAATCAACCACAAACAATAAACTTTAAAAATTATTTAAATTTATTTTCAACGATTTCTAAAAATCGAACTTCAAACTCTTCTTTACCTTCCCAATTATTATAATCTGGTTTCACAAAATCTAACACAAAAGATTTCGCTTCATCCCAATTTGTAAACGTATTTAGTTGAGAAATTACACGATTTAAATCTTCCCCATTATTAGCAAATAAGTTTTTCTCAAAGGCAATTTTATCGTTTAAAGCTAAAACAATCGCTTTTCCAACAGGAACTGACTCAGGTTTAGCTGCGCTCGTTTCGGCTTCGCCTTGGATTTTCTCTTCTTTAATTTCTTCCTTGATTTCAGCAACAACTTCTTCTGCTTTTGTTACTTCCACCACTTCATCAACTTTTGCTAATTCTTCTTGAACTTCTTCTGAAATTTCTTCAGTTTGAACTGCTTCAAAAACAGGTTCTTTAATTAAATCTTCAATAATTGGTTCGTCTTTTTTAACGAATAAAGTTTCTTTATAATCGTGAACCAAAATATCATCAATAGAAATTTGTTTAGACACTTTTGTTCCAATAATTTCTGGATTTGAAGTGATTTCTTTCTTTTCTGATTTTGGTTCTTTTTTTACTTCTTCTTTTGGAAAAGTATCGTGAGAAATTTTTGTTTTCTCAAAAAGTTCTTCTTCAATTTGAGTAATATTTTCTTTGGAAGCCATTTCCACTACTTCTTCTCCATTTCCCGGAAAAGCTTCATGAGAAATTTCATTTTTTTCGAAAAGTTCTTCTTCAATCTGAGCGATTTTCTCTTTAGAAGCCATTTCTACCATTTCTTCTTCATCATCCACTTCAATGGTTCCCACAACAATTTTAGCTACTTTTTCTTCAAAAGCTGCTTCAGAAAATTCTTCATTTACTAATGCCGTATTGGCTTCGTAAAATTTTAAAAGCGTTAATTGTTCATACAGTTTTTTTACTTCTTCATGTAATTGAACTGTTTCTGAATGATTTTTTAGCTTTAATAAACGATGTGCTATGCTAATTAATTCGCCTTCAATTTTTTTCTTCATAACTTTTTGTTTGTGTTGAACTTTTATAGCGGTGATTTTTATATTTTTGTTATTATTACAAAGGTAAAAGAAAAAACGTGTTTCTGTTCGTTGTAAAAAACATTTTTATATCAATTTTTCAACACAGATAATCACAAGTTTTTACAACTTAAATATTTGCTCTAAGTTACTATTTTGTTTCCTTATTCTTTGTTATTATTGTAAAATTAATTTTAGAAAAAAGAAAAATGTTTCTCGAAAATACGGTAAATCAAGAAGAACAGTTTGGTTGGATAGAAGTTATTTGCGGTTCGATGTTTTCGGGTAAAACCGAAGAGTTAATTCGTCGACTAAAAAGAGCCCAATTTGCCAAGCAAAAAGTAGAGATTTTTAAGCCTGCGATTGATACCCGTTATGATGATGAAATGGTGGTTTCGCACAATAAAAACGAAATTCGTTCGACACCAGTTCCTGCGGCAGAAAATATTAGAATTTTAGCACAAGGCTGTGATGTGGTTGGAATTGATGAAGCCCAGTTTTTTGATGATGAAATTGTAAATATTTGCAATGATTTAGCCAACAGCGGAATTCGTGTAATTGTGGCTGGTTTAGATATGGATTTTAAAGGAAATCCGTTTGGCCCGATGCCAGCCTTAATGGCAACTGCCGAATATGTTACAAAAGTACATGCGGTTTGCACTCGAACAGGAAATTTAGCCCATTATAGTTTTAGAAAATCAGCCGATGAAAAATTGGTGATGCTTGGTGAAACGGAAGAATACGAACCTTTAAGCAGAGCCGCTTATTATAAAGCCATGCGTGAAGAAAAGGAAGAATAATGAAAATAAATCCAGATATTTTAACTTCAGCACAATTAAATTTCACGGATTCAGAAATTGAATTCGATCATATTTCTATTGATAGTAGAAGTTTACAAAATGGACATGCAACTTTGTTTTTTTGTTTGAAAGGACAAAATAATGATGCTCATGTTTTCATTGAAAGCTTAATTGAAAAAGGTGTTCGTCATTTTGTAGTGGAATACATTCCTGAAAAAGTAGACGGGAAAGCTCATTTTTGCGTGGTTAAAAACACTACCATTGCTTTGCAAAATTTAGCAAAATCCTATAAAAATCAATTCCAAATTCAAACTATTGGAATTACTGGAAGTAATGGAAAAACCATCGTAAAAGAATGGTTGAACTTTTTATTGAGTCCTGATTTTTTAGTAGTTAGAAGTCCGAAAAGTTTTAATTCACAAGTTGGTGTGCCGCTTTCTATTTTCGGAATTAACGAAAATCATACGTTGGGAATTTTTGAAGCCGGAATTTCCCTTAAAGGTGAAATGCAACGATTAGCTGAAATTATTCAACCGAATATCGGAATTTTTACGCATTTAGGTCCAGCACATCAAGAAGGTTTTACCACTGTTGAAGAAAAAATTATTGAAAAATGCCAATTATTTACCAATGCTGAAGTTGTTATTTTAGAAAAAAATGATTGGATTGAAAAACACATTCAAGCGCAAACATTTACTTGGAGTTTAGAAGATCTAAAAGCTAATGTTTTCATTTTAGATAAAGTCAAAAACAATTTAAAAACCACTTTAGAAATTCGTTTTGAAGGGGAAACTTTTAAAGTTACACTTCCGTTTACGGATGATATTTCAATTGAAAATGCCATTACTTGTATTTCCACATTATTATATCTAAAAACTGATATTGCTACAATTATTGATCGAGCTTCGAAACTTTATAATATCGAAATTCGCTTACAAGCCAAAAAAGGAATCAACAATTGTTTATTAATTGACGATAGTTTTTCAAGTGATTATCAGTCGTTAAAAATTGCTTTAGATTTTTTAGAACAACAAAAACTGCATCCAAAAAAGACCATTATTTTATCGGATATTTTTCAGAGTGGTTTAAATGTTGTGGAATTGTATAGCAACGTAATTAAGTTATTACAACAAAATAATATTACGCAAATTATTACGATTGGAGAAACCATCGGACATTATTTTCAAGATCTTCCTCATGTAATTTCTTTCGCAAATACAACTGCTTTTTTAAAACAGTTTAATACCGATTCGTTTAACGATGAAACCATTTTAATTAAAGGAGCGAGAAGTTTTAATTTCGATGAAATTGTAGTATTACTGGAAGAAAAAGTTCACGAAACCGTTTTAGAAATTAATTTAGATGCTGTGATTTCTAATTACAATTTTTATAAGCAAAAGCTAGAAAGTGACACCAAAATGATGGTGATGGTAAAGGCTTTTGGCTATGGAAATGGTGGTTATGAAATTGCAAAACAACTCGAACATTTAAAAGTGGATTATTTAGGTGTGGCTTTCGCCGATGAAGGAATTTCATTAAGAAAAGCAGGAATAACTACGCCAATTATGGTTTTAAATCCAGAGATCAGCAGTTATAAAGCGATGATTGCATATAACTTAGAGCCTGAAATGTATAGCATTACCGGACTAACTTCATTTATTGATTTAGCCAAAGAGAAAAACCTCAACGCATATCCAATTCACATTAAAATTGACACTGGAATGCATCGTTTAGGATTTGAAAAAGGTGATATTTCTGAATTAATTGCATTATTACAACATAATAATTTTGTTGAAGTTGCCTCTATTTTTACGCATTTAGCAGCTACAGATAGTTTAGAATTTAAAGATTTTACTTTGCATCAAATTAAGCGATTCAAATCTATGTATTCAAAAATTTCAGAGGAATTAAATATTCATCCGATTCGTCATATTTTAAATACTTCAGGAATTTTTAATTATTCGGAATATCAATTTGAAATGGTGCGTTTAGGTATTGGAATTTATGGAGTTGGGAATTCGTACGAAGAGCAAAACGCTTTAGAAAACGTAAGCACCTTAAAAAGTGTAATTTCACAAATTAGAACGGTGGAAGCAGATGAAAGTATTGGTTACAGCAGAAAATTCATGGTAAAAAAACAAATGGAAATTGCTACCATTCCAATTGGTTATGCAGACGGAATTAGAAGAGCTTGGGGCAATGAAAAAGGTTATGTTTTAATCAATAATCAGAAAGCAACTATTGTTGGAAATGTGTGCATGGATATGCTTATGGTAAATGTGACTCATATTAATTGTGCTGAAATGGACGAAGTGATTGTTTTTGGAGAAAATCCGCATGTGAATGAAATTGCAGCCGTTTGTCAGACAATTCCTTATGAAATTTTAACTAGTATTTCGCAACGCGTTAAAAGAATTTTCTATAAAAATTAAAAAAAATGTTAAATTTTTATATATCTTCGTAAGATACTAACTAAAAATTTAAAAAATTATGGGAATGATGTCAGAATTTAAAGCTTTCGCAATGAAAGGTAATGTAGTAGATTTAGCCGTTGGGGTTGTTATTGGAGCTGCATTTGGAAAAATTGTAAGCTCATTGATTGACGATGTAATTACACCGTTGTTATTAAAACCTGCGTTAGAGGCTGCAAATCTTTCAAAAATTGAAGAATTGACCGTTTTTGGCGGAGTTAAATATGGTATGTTTTTATCAGCTGTAATCAATTTTATAATTGTAGCATTTGTATTATTTATGATAATAAAAGGAATGAATGCGGCTAAGAAAAAAGAAGAAGCTGCTGCTGCACCAGCTGGTCCATCACAAGAAGAATTATTGACACAAATTAGAGATTTATTGAAAAAATAATTTCTTTTAAAATATTTTCAAGAAATCCGAAGGCAGTTTGTTTTCGGATTTTTTTGTGGGTTAATTTTAAACATATAAGTCATATAAGTTTTTTTTTAAAATTCAGCTTATAAAAGTGTAAGTTCATATAAGTAACAAAAAAAGAGGTTGCATTACTACAACCTCTTTCCCTACAAATAAATTAAACTAAAACTATGCAGTTATTTCCTCAACATCTGCATTTGATCTTCTATCTCTTAACCAATATTTTACTCTTTTTACTAAGTAGAACATTACCGGAACCATCACTAAAGTTAATACTGTAGCATACGTTAATCCGAAGATAATTGTCCAAGCTAATGGTCCCCAGAAAATTACGTTATCTCCACCCATATATAAGTGTGGATTGAAGTCTGTAATTAAGGAGAAGAAATCGAAATTTAAACCAATTGCTAACGGAATTAAACCTAAAACCGCAGTTAAAGCCGTTAATAATACGGGTCTTAAACGAGATTTTCCTGATTCGATAATTACTTCTTTAATTTCATCTAATGTTAAATCGTCATGACTTTTTAGGTTATTATCTGCAACTTTTTTATCTAATAATAACACGAAGAAGTCCATTAATACAATTCCGTTCTTCACTACAATTCCGGCGAGCGAAATAATTCCCATCATGGTCATTAAGATTACGAAATCCATATTTGCAATCACATATCCATAGAATACCCCACTGAAACTTAACAATACCGTGAACAAGATTACCATCGTTTTCGAAACCGAGTTAAACTGTAATACAATAATAATTGTAATTCCGGCTAAGGCTAAGAAAAGCGCATACATTAAGAAACTTTGATTTTTACCTTGTTCTTCTTGTACTCCAGAAAACGAATAAGTAATTGTTTTCGGAAATTTATAATTTTCTAATTCTGCTCCAATTTGTTTCGTAATTTCATCTCCGTTAAAACCTGTCAATACATTAGAATAAACCGTCATAATACGTTTTTGGTTCTTTCTTTTGATTTGATTATATGTCGTAGTTTTATCCGTTTGTGAAACTGCCGAAATTGGCACTTGCATAATCTGACCATTGTTTTGATTACGGAATGTTAATGACTGATTGAACAATACATTTTCATTCTTACGTTGGTCATCTTGCATACGCATCGTAATGTTATAATCGTCATCACCTTCTTTATAAGTAGAGATTTCCTGACCATACACCGAACGACGTAAATTGAATCCTAATTGACCTGTTGAAACGCCTAAACTTCCAGCACTTACTCTGTCTACTTTTACTTCTAATTCTGGACTTTCTTTATTTACATCTACGCTTAAACGCTCGATACCTGGAATGTTTTTCGAATTAATAAAAGCAATCATTTTATCCGCTTCTACCAACATTTCTTGGTAATCTGTACCAGTTAACTGCACACTAATTGGGTATCCAGCTGGTGGTCCGTTTGCGTCTTTTTCAACAGTAACTGTTGCTCCTGCAATACCTTTTACTTTGGCACGAATTTCATCTAAAACCTCAGTCGTATTAATTCCTCTACGGAATTTATATTCTGAGAAATTCACGGTTACTTTACCTTTATAAGGCGTTTCAGAAGCTGAACCTGCGTCTACATTCGGGTTACCAGCACCTACTCCAACTTGCGACACAATGCTTTCTGCTAAGAAGTTTTTATCCGTTTTTGGATCCACATATTTACTCAAAATCTGAATCACCTGTTTCTCTACAAAAAGCGTAGCTTTATTCGTTTTTGCAATATCTGTTCCTTGTGGATATTCGATATACGTGATTACTTGATTTGGAATATTATCTGGGAAGAATAATACTTTTCTCGGGAAAATTCCTAAAAGAATAAATGAGAAAAATAACATCCCAATAATTCCAGCTAATGCTAACCAAGCTCTTCTTCCAGTTAAAATTTTTGCTAAGAAACTTTTGTACTTATTCTCCATTCTTGGGAAAAAGCTATGTTGGAAATCTTGTGTCCATTGGTATAATTTAATTTTATATAACCACATTAAAACCAATGAAATTACTGCTAAATGCCCTATTGCTCTAACCAATTTCATGTGCGCAATATTTCCGATAAGAATGAAAACAATTGCAATTACACTAAATATAATAGTATATAATTTTGCTGATTTATTAGAAACATTTCTATCTTCTGTATCCATTGAACCACCAGTCATCGCAGCATTTACTACCATCGCTACAAATAAAGAAGCTCCTAAAGTTACAGATAACGTTAAAGGGAAATAAATCATGAATTTACCCATAGTTCCCGGCCATAAAGCGAATGGTAAAAACGCCATTAAGGTTGTAGCTGTAGATGAAATTACTGGCCATGCAATTTCTCCAATACCAATTTTAGAGGCGTGAATTTTATCCATGCCTTTCTTCATATTGGCGAAAACATTATCGACCACAACGATTCCATCATCTACTAACATCCCTAGTCCCATTACCAATCCGAAAAGTACCATTGTATTTAAGGTTAATCCGAACGCTGATAAAATGGTAAATGCCATTAACATGGAAAGGGGAATTGCCGCACCAACGAACAACGAGTTTCTTAATCCCATGGTAAACATTAACACAATCATTACTAACACAATACCGAAGATAATGTGATTTGATAATTCATCTACTTGGTGTTCAACACGAGACGATTGATCACTCGTTAATTCTATGCTTAAATTAGAAGGCAAATATGATGTTTTTGCTTTTTCTAATCGTTCTTTTACTTGCTCAATAGCAGAAATCATGTTTTGATTGGAACGTTTTTTCACGTTTAACATCACCACTTCCTTACCTTTTTCACGAGCGTACGTAGTTTTCTCTTTTTCTTTAAAACTAACTGTCGCGATATCTCTTAAGTAAACTGTTCCTCCAAATGATTTTACAATTACGTTTTCTAGTTCTTTTGGATCTTTGATTTCTCCAACAATTCTGATGTTGTTACGCGAACCTTGAGAAATTAAATTTCCTCCAGAAAGCGTCATGTTTTCGTATTTAATTGCATTCTGAATTTCGTCGAAAGAAACTTGTGCTGCCGTCATTTTGAAGATGTCTACCGCAATTTCCACTTCTTTATCATCAACACCTAAGATATCAACTTTTTTTACTTCTTGAATTTCTTCGATATCATCTTGAAGTAATTCTCCGTATTTTTTAAGTTGTTGTGTGGTATAATTTCCTTTTAAGTTGATGTTCAAAATAGGCACTTCTTCCGAAATATTCAATTCGAAAACGTTTGGCTCAACTTTACTTCCGTTATCTAAATTTGGCCAATCTGTATCCGCTTTTACAAAATCAACTTTGTCTTTGATTTTAGTTTTTGCTTCTTCAATACCCACTTTATCACCAAATTCAACAATAATCATTCCGTAATCTTGAAATGAACTTGACGTGATTTTTTCTACTCCAGAAATATTTTTAATTTCTTTTTCTAGAGGCTTTATAATTAATTTTTCTACATCTTCAGCAGAGTTTCCTGGGAAAACTGAAGAAATGTACACTTTATTTTCAATGATTTCTGGGAAATCTTCACGAGGCATTGTTACATAGGCAATGATACCTGTAATAACAATAAGCAATGTCAAGATATATACTGTAACTCTGTTGTCTACAGCCCAACTCGATATTCCGAATTCTTTACTTTGATGACTCATATATTAGCCCCCTAACCCCCAAAGGGGGAACTCCTATTAGGGGTCAATAGGAATTAAGTTAATTAATTTTATTTTTAAGCGTTCCAATTCCCCCTTCGGGGGTTAGGGGGCTTTAGAAATTTAATTTCATTCCGTCAGAAATTGTATTTACACCTTCAGTAACTACCACATCATTTGCAGATAATCCGCTTAAAATTTCAGTAACATTATCAGATGATTTTCCAACTTTTACAATTACTTTTTTAGCAATTGCTTTTTTACCATTAATATTTGTAGCTACGAAAACAAATTTATTTTTCTCACCATCTTCTTGTACCACATTTGTAGGAACAACTACTGCATTATTAGCTGTATAATCGATGATTTTTAATTTCGCTACTTGATTTGGACGTAATAAATTTTCTGGATTTGGTACACTTACTTCAATTCCGAAACTTCTGTTATTTGGATTGATAAAACTTCCTACTTGTCTTACTTTCCCTTTGTATGTTTTTCCTAATGAAGTTAAAAACACATCTACTGTTGTACCTACTTTTAATTTTCCTATATACGTTTCAGGAACTGTTGTAGAAACATACATATTAGATAAATTTACAATTCGCATTAAACCTTGTGGACTTGGAGCCACAACTTGTCCTCTTTCTACGAAAACCTCATCAATAGTTCCAGAGAATGGCGCACGAATTAATGTTTTTGCTACTTGAGCTCTCATTTGAGCCACTGCTTTTTGTGCAGAAATCATTTGAGTTTGTGCTTGTAAATATTGAATTTCAGAACCAATTTTTTTGTCCCAAAGATTTTTTTGTCTTTCGAAAGTTGTTTTTGCTAAAGCATATTGATTTTCCATACTTGCTAATTGCTGACTCATACCTGCATCATCTACTCTTCCTAAGATTTGACCTTTAGAAACTCGTTGACCCGCTTTTACATTTAAAGCTGTTAATGTTCCGCTAAATTCTGGCTGAATTAACACGTTTTCTTTCGTATCAACATTTCCTTGAATCTCTAAATAGTGATTGTAAACAGTGTCTTTAACAGTTAAAACAGACACTAAAGCTTCTGATTCAACAGCTTTATTTCCACTAAGTGCGGCATCAATTTTTGCAATTTCCGCTTGAAGTTCTGTTTTTCTCGATTTTAATGCAGTTAAATCGTTGTCTTTAATTAAGTCATCTGTAGATTTTCCTCCACAGGCAACAAGTAAAAAACTAATGGCTAGTATTATTATTTTTCTCATATCTCAATTAATTTTATTGTTGTTAGTTTACTAATTTTTCTAAAGTTGCTTTTTTGTTTACAATTTCAAGCATTGCTTGC
>CAMLRV010000013.1 GCA_946482495.1 uncultured Flavobacteriia bacterium | reverse complement strand
TATATTTTTTGAATTTTTTTCAATAAAAAAGCGAAATACTAATTATTTCGCTTTTTTATACTATTCTACGGTCACTGATTTTGCCAAATTCCTAGGCTGATCCACGTTACAGCCTCTTAGAACCGCAATGTGATATGACAACAATTGCAGTGGAATTGTGGTTAATAATGGCGTTAATGCTTCTGAAGTTTCTGGAATTTCGATTACATGATCCGCTAAAGCTTTCACTTGCGTGTCACCTTTTGTTACAACCGCAATGATTTTTCCACTTCTCGATTTGATTTCTTGGATATTACTTACCACTTTATCATAATGTCCTTTATTAGGCGCAATTACAAAAACTGGCATTTGCTCATCAATTAAAGCAATTGGTCCGTGTTTCATTTCAGCAGCTGGATAACCTTCTGCATGAATATATGATATCTCTTTTAATTTCAATGCTCCTTCTAATGCCACAGGAAAATTAAATCCTCTACCTAAATATAATGCATTTGATACATCTTTATAAGTAGTTGAAATTGTTTTAGCCACATCATTAGTTTGCAATGCTTCTTGTACTTTTTCTGGAATCATTTCTAACTCCAATAAATAGCGTTGGTAATCAGAATGATTCATTGTTCCTTTTGCTTTCGCTAAACGCAAAGCCAAAAGCGTTAAGATAGTAATTTGAGTAGTAAATGCCTTTGTAGAAGCTACACCAATTTCTGGACCAGCATGTGTATAAGCACCAGCATCTGTTTCTCTAGAAATAGACGAACCAACCACATTACATACACCAAAAACGAATGCGCCACTTTCCTTTGCTAATTTTATAGCTGCTAAAGTATCTGCTGTTTCACCAGATTGCGAAATCGCAATAACTACATCATCTTTATTAATAATAGGATTTCTGTATCTAAATTCTGATGCGTATTCTACTTCAACAGGGATTCTTGCAAATTCTTCAATGATATATTCTGCCACTAAACCTGCATGCCATGAAGTTCCACAAGCAATAATTAAAATTCGTTTGGCATTCATGAATCTTTCCAAATTGTCTTCAACACCAGACATTTGAATAATTCCTTTGTTTGCCAACAATCTTCCTCTATAAGTATCTTTGATTACACTTGGCTGCTCGTAAATTTCTTTTAGCATGAAATGTTCGTACCCACCTTTTTCAATTTGTTCCAAGTTCATTTGTAATTCTTGAACATAAGGATCAACTAAAGAATCATCTTTAATTTTACGAACTTTCATCGGCTTATTCAAACGAATAACAGCCATTTCTTCATCTTCTAAATAAATAGCGTTTGAAGTATATTCAATAAATGGAGAAGCATCAGAAGCTACAAAATATTCGTCTTCACCGATTCCAATTGCTAATGGCGAACCTAAACGCGCACAAACTAATTCGTCTGGCTTATTTACATCAAATACCACAATTGCATAAGCTCCAACCACTTGATTCAATGCAACTTGAACTGCTTTTCCTAATTTTAAATTATCAGTTTTCTGAACGTCTTCAATTAAGTTAATTAAAACTTCTGTATCTGTATCAGAGTGGAAAACATAACCTCTTTTAATTAATTCTTTTTTTAACGGCTCATAATTTTCAATAATTCCGTTATGCACAATCGCTAACTTTCCAGAATTTGAAAAATGCGGGTGTGAGTTTACATCATTCGGCACACCGTGAGTTGCCCAACGTGTATGACCAAAACCGATATTCCCTTCTATAGATATTTCTTTTGCAACTTTTTCTTCTAAATCAGAAACTTTCCCTTTAGTTTTACAAAGTTTCAAATTTTCTCCAGCATATAAAACTAAACCAGCACTATCGTAACCACGATATTCTAATCTTTTTAATCCTTTTATAATAATTGGATATGCTTCTCTATGACCAATATAACCTACGATTCCACACATAATATATAAGAGTTTAATTTGGTTTTGTATAATAAATAACTAGCTTTAATCTTTTAGCTGCGTCTGTACTAGCCGGACCATGTAAAACTGTTCCTTGTTGTGACATAATTGAAGACACTGGGAAATATTTAATATCATCGTCAGTTCCTGCTCCAAAAGTCAAAGGATTTTTATAATAGAAATTAGTTGATACGGTAATCATATCAGTCACACTTAACCCTAATTTCACATTCTTATTTAAGTTATCATTTGTACTATTTAGTACATTACTAATATGTTGCGTGATTCTAATTTTGTATTTTTCTCCTTTTCCTGTATTATCTCTTTGAATGATTCCTCCGTAAAGCAATTTATTGTTTTTAGGATTAGTAGACGTACTACTATCAAAAATATAATCAATTAATGGTCTTTGATTTGTAGCATCGAACAAGTAAATTCTTTGAGCTTCTTCTTGAGTTGTTCCGGCCATTGCTGTTTTGTCAACATAAAATTCCAAATAAGCATCATTAATTAAATAGCCTTGTTTTCTCAACCAATCTAATTCATCCGGAATACCATTATGATAACTTGGATCAGAAGCATTATCAAGAATTCCGTCATCATTATCAGAATCTCCATCAGGACCAAATTCTTTATCATCTCCAAAAAGATCTAAATATACTACTGAACCTTTTCCTCCTTTTAGATACAATCTTTCATTTTGACCATATGATGGATCACCAAAAGTATTAGCAGGATTTGCTAAACCTGTTGCAAAAACACCGCCGTATGAAAAATCTTGAAGTGAAACCGTATTAGAACCTCCATTCACACCAACAGTTAAGAGCATAGTTTTAGATGTAGCTGCAGAACCTGCAACAGCACCTTCACTTACAGAACTATAATTTAAATTTATTTTAGCATTCGAAAAGTTTAACATCGCCATGGCACCATCCTGACCAGCCACATGTTCCACTTGAAAATATAATCCTTTAAAATATTGTTTAAAAGCATTATTATTAAACAAATTAGCACTAGAAGCATCAAGCACTTTTTTCTTGAAGAACTCTTTATTCAAGTCTAAATAAATTCCAGGAGCCAAACGCTCTTTAATTACTCTTAACGAAACATCATTTTGATCTGCCAATGGAACGTCATTTGCATCAACATATTGTATTTGACCTAATCCTGTATTAAATTTAGTTTTATATACAATAATTTCATTTTTATTAAAAAAGAATTGATCGTTTTGAGATGGATCAGTACTATCATTTAATCTCGTACCTCCAGATGTTACTGGTACTGAATTCCCACTTGCATCTGTACCTCTTTTTTGAGCATCAATCAAACCATCCATATCTGAATAATATTTTGCAGATTGAGTTTGATCATTAGCATCAAATGAATTTAAATAATATCCATTTTCAAAAACATTTAATTTCATTTTACTTTCTGGATCTGCTCCGAAAATTGAATCTAAAACATAAGTATTTGCCCCATCACTATCTGTTGCTGTGATATGACTAAAGAAAGGAATATATAATTTTACATTCTCAATTTGCACACTTGTACCAAATTTAGGTTGCGCCAAATTCATAGCTATTTGAGAAACAAAATTTGCTTTAGTTTCTCCAAAATAAGGATTTTTATAAAAACCTAATGGATTGATTGTCAAATTATTTGTTTGTACTTCTCCTGTAGCGAATGAAGAAGCTTTCACATCAGCTTCATGTTTATCAAAATCAAAATGTTCATCACCAACTAAATCTGCCCCAATAGTATTAAAATCTTGATCACAAGACATAAAAACCATTGAAAAAATTAAAGAAGTAACCGCTAGTATCTTTTTCATTATAATTATTGTACTTTATTTTTTATAAACTCTAAATACGTTTCTTTGAAAGTTTCTTTCGGGGTGAAAGGTAAAAAAGGTTTTTTCGAAGTTTCTATATATTTTGTTAAATCTGACGACAAGTCATTTGAAGCAATAATAATTCCATCAGAATGATCAATTGTTGCTTTCATTAAATTATTAAAAATAGGTTCTTTATAAACCGAAATAGCTTCAGAAGGTATATTATCATAAGCCAATTTAGTAATCATTTCTGTATCTAAAGTTCCTTCAAAATCAGTAGCATAAACAGAAGTAATAATTTTAGTATCTACAAAAATACCCTCATCTTTATAATAATGTTTCAAATAAACTGGTAATAATGAAGCCATCCAACCATGAACATGAATTATATCTGGCACCCAATTTAATTTTTTAACTGTTTCCACTACTCCTTTTGCAAAGAAAATAGCTCTTTCATCATTATCTGGATACAACACACCTTCTTCATCAGAAAAAGTAGCTTTTCTTTTAAAATACTCGTCGTTGTCTATAAAGTAAACTTGAATTCTTTCTTTAGGTATAGATGCCACTTTGATAATTAAAGGCATATCCATATCATTAACAACCAAATTCATTCCAGAAAGTCTAATTACTTCATGTAATTGGTGTCTGCGTTCATTGATATTCCCATATCTTGGCATAAAAATTCTTATTTGCCCTCCTTCTTCATTAATCATTTTCGGCAATTCATAAGAATGTAATGACACTTCATTTTCAGCTAAATAAGGCACTACTTCAGATGATACATATAATATCCTCTTATCATTCATAAAATAAATGTTATATTTTTGTTTAATATGCAAAATTATAAAAATTTATGGACTTATCTTACTAAAATAGTAAGTTTGCATTTTATTATATTTCGTTATGCACGTTTTTCAGACTCAAAAAGAGCTTCAAATTGAAATTAATCAAGTAAAAAATCAATCCAAAAAAATCGGATTTGTACCAACTATGGGGGCTTTACACAAAGGCCACTTGTCATTATTGAAGCAATCTTTAGCAGAAAATGAAATCACAGTTTTAAGTATTTTTGTCAACCCTACCCAGTTTAATAACGCGGAAGATTTAAAAAAATACCCAAGAACGTTGGAAAAAGATGTGGCACTTGTGCAACAACTAAATAAAAACATACTTATTTACGCACCAAGTGTAGAAGATATTTATGAAGGCAAAACGATTTCAACCACATTTTATTATGATGGCTTAGAGAACCAAATGGAAGGAAAACACCGTCCTGGTCATTTTGACGGTGTAGGAACAATTGTAAAAAAACTTTTCGAAATTATACAACCTACAAATGCCTATTTTGGAGAAAAAGACTTTCAACAATTACAAATTGTCAAAAAATTAGTTTCAAAATATAAAATTCCAGTTACTATTATTGGCTGTCCTATTCACAGAGAAACCAGTGGTTTAGCAATGAGTAGCCGAAATGAAAGACTTTCAGAAAGCGCTAGAAATGAAGCGAAAATTATTTATAAAATCCTTTCCCAAGCCAAAGAAAAATTTATTTCAAAATCAGCAAATGAAGTAGTTTTATTTGTGGAAAAAGAATTTAAAAAACATCCGAATTTTACTTTAGAATATTTTGAAATTGCAGCTGAAGACACACTTTTAACCTGCAAAAGAAAAGTGAAAAACAAAAAATACAGAGGTTTCATTGCGGTTTTTATAGAAAACATTCGCTTAATTGATAATATTTCATTAAAATAAATTATAAAATTTATTCTAATTAATTAACTTTGCACCATGCAAATACAAGTAGTAAAATCCAAAATACACAGAGTTTCTGTTACTGGAGCCGATTTAAATTATATTGGAAGTATCACAATAGATGAAGCTTTACTAGAAGCTGCCAATATTGTAGAAGGTGAAAAAGTTTCTATTGTAAACATTAACAACGGAGAACGTTTAGAAACTTATGCCATTAAAGGACCAAGAAATACAGGTGAAATTACCTTAAACGGACCTGCAGCCAGAAAAGTACACCGAGGTGATATAATTATCATTATTGCTTACGGAATTATTGACTTCGAAGAAGCAAAATCGTTCAAACCTTGTTTGGTTTTCCCTAACGAAAAAGATAATTCTTTAACTTAATTTTGAAAGCGAAATTAGGTAAAATTGCATCCATATTTGTTCCGTTGCTATTAGGTTTCGGACTAATTTATTATCAATACACCACATTATCTTCGGAAGAATTAAATAAAATTAAGCTGAGCTTTCAACAAGCCAATTATTTTTATATTTATTTATCGCTATTTGTAGCTTTGTTTGGCTATTGGGCAAGAGCTTATAGATGGAAATATTCATTACTTCATTTAGGATACAAAACAGATTTTAAAAACGATTTAATGTCGGTTTGCATTTCCTATTTTATGAATTTAACCATCCCAAGATCTGGAGAAATTACACGTGCCGCTCTATTAAAAAAATATGAAAATGTACCTTTTGATAAAGGTTTTGGAACAATTGTAGCGGAACGAATTGTAGATTTACTTATCTTCTTTTTATTTGTTGGACTAGCATTTATTTTACAATTTGAAAAACTATACAACTTCATCAAAGAAAAGGTAGCTTTAGAAAAAATTATTTTATTCAGTGTTGTTGGTTTAATTTTAGGTGTTATTTTTCTTTTAATTTGGATTTATGCCGAATGGAATATCATCAAAAAATTAAAAAATAAACTTTCTGGATTAATTGAAGGGATGACAAGTATTTTAAAAATGAAAGACAAATGGAAATATATTTTCTTTTCTTTTTTCATTTGGTTTTCCTATTTGATCATGTTTTATGTAACCATTTTTGCATTACCAGAAACATCAAACATTAGTTTCGACATTGTAATCATGGGCTTCATTTTTGGAAGTTTAGCTGTTGGTTTTACCAATGGTGGTTTAGGCGCTTATCCACTAGCCATCGCTATGATATTTTCTTTATACGGAATTTCAAATGACATAGGAACTGCTTTTGGCTGGTTAGTATGGACTTCTCAAACTATTTTAACCATTTTACTCGGGTTATTATCTTACGCAATTTTACCGCTTTATAATAAAAAATAATTAGTATATTGCTACTTTATTTATTAAAGCAATCACTCATGAAAATTAAATCGATCCTACTATTTTTAATGGTTTCAGTTACTGCATTTTCTCAAAAAATTGAAGAAAAAATTCAGTCTAAAAAATTAAATGAAGAAAGAACATTTTCAATCATTACTCCAGGTTCATACGAAAGTAATCCAACCAAAAAATATCCCGTTTTAGTTTTATTAGATGGAGAATATTTAGCAGATCCATTTTCAGGAATTTTAAAATATGGTAACTATTGGGACGATTTACCAGAAATGATCATTGTAGCTATTAACCAAAATTATGGCGAAGCACGTTTTAACGATAGTAATTTTGATGAAAATGGTTTACCAGCAGAATCTGGAGCAAAATTCTTCGAGTTTATTGGCTTCGAATTATTACCTTATGTGCAACAGAAATACAGAACATTGCCTTTTAGAATGATTGCCGGACATGACACAACAGCAGGATTTTTAAATTTCTATTTATACAAAGACGACCCAATTTTTAATGCATTTATTTCTTTAGCTCCAGAAATGGCTCCAGCTATGGAAGATCGAATTGTTGAAAGATTAGGCAAAATTCAAAAGCCAATTTTTTACTATCATGCAACTTCTACTGGTGACTTAGAAGAAATTCAAGAAAAAACTAAAAAAGTAGATGATGTGGCTAAGGATCTAAAAAATCCAAACGTAATTTACAGATACGATGTTTTCAAAAACACTTCACATTATTCATTAGTAGCAGAAGCAATTCCGAGTGCTTTTTACTTTATTTTCAATGGATATCAACCAATTTCAAAATTAGAATTCAATGAAAAAATTCTAAAATTAGAAAAAGGATATGCGCAATATTTAATTGACAAATACGATTATATCGAAAAGAAAATTGGTATCAAAATGCAACCAAGAATGTCAGATTTCAAAGCAATTGAAGCGGCAATTCTTAAAAATAAAGCTTATGATGAATTTCAATTATTAGCGGAATATTCAGACAAGCAATATCCAAAAACCATGTTAGGAACTTATCAACGTGGAATGTATTTCGAAAAAACGGGCGACTATAAAAGAGCGGCTAAAGAATACATGAGAGCTTATACACAAGAACCAATTGGCGATTTAACTAAAAATTATTTACTAGACAGAGCAGAAGCATTAAAAGGTAAAAAAGAAGAACCAAAAGCAGAAGAAGTTCCTGCTGAAACGCCAACAGAAACTCCAACAGAAGAACCAAAAAAAGACGAATAAAATTTAAAATAAAATAGCATAATGGCTAAACTAAAAACTTCTTTTTTTTGTCAAAATTGCGGCACAAATTACGCCAAATGGTTAGGACAATGTACTTCTTGTAAACAATGGAATACAATAGTAGAAGAAATCATTCAGAAAGAAGAAAAACAAGCTTGGCGAAGTGCCACTTCAGAAACCAAAAAAGCAGCTAAGCCATTAAAAATAAATGAAATTTCCACTTCGGAAGAAATCCGAATGAACACCACAGACGGCGAATTAAATCGTGTTTTAGGTGGCGGTTTGGTTCCTGGTTCACTCACACTTTTAGGTGGTGAACCCGGAATTGGAAAAAGTACTTTATTGCTACAAATATCCTTAAAATTACCCTATAAAACTTTATATGTTTCGGGCGAAGAAAGTCAGAAACAAATAAAAATGCGCGCCGAAAGAATTACGGGTCAAACTGATAATTGTTTCATTTTAACAGAAACCAAAACGCAAAATATCTTTCGTCAAATTGAAGAAATTGAACCAGAAGTGGTAATTATCGATTCAATTCAAACCTTACAAACCGATTATATTGAATCTTCTGCCGGAAGTATTTCTCAAATTAGAGAATGTACCGCCGAACTCATAAAATTTGCCAAAGAAACTAATGTTCCCGTAATTTTAATTGGTCATATTACCAAAGATGGAACTATTGCTGGTCCGAAGATTTTGGAACATATGGTAGATACCGTTTTGCAATTTGAAGGCGATCGAAATCATGTATATAGAATTCTTCGTGCCTTAAAAAACCGATTTGGTTCTACTGCCGAATTAGGAATTTATGAAATGCTTGGTAGTGGTTTACGAGAAGTTTCCAATCCATCTGAAATATTAATTTCCAATAAAGACAATTACCTTTCCGGAACGGCAATTGCTACCACAATTGAAGGTATGCGTCCGTTAATGATTGAAATTCAAGCTTTAGTTTCAACCGCAGTTTATGGTACACCTCAACGAAGCACTACTGGTTATAATCTGAAAAGATTGAACATGATTTTAGCGGTTTTAGAAAAACGAGCTGGTTTCCGATTGGGAGCAAAAGACGTGTTTTTAAATATTACTGGCGGAATTAATGTAGACGATCCAGCCATTGATTTAGCGGTTGTTTCTGCTATTTTATCCTCAAACGAAGACATAACAATTGATAAAGATTTCTGTTTTGCTGGCGAAGTAGGTTTAACTGGCGAAATTCGTCCCGTGAATAAAGTGGAACAACGCATTCATGAAGCTGAAAAGTTAGGTTTTTCAACTATTTTCGTATCGAAACATAATAAAATCAATCCAAAAGATTTCAAAATTGAAGTCCGATTATTGAGTAAAATTGAAGATTTGGTAGAACAATTATTTGGCTAAAAATGAAAACCAAAGCCGAAATAGTACAAATTCTTCAAACCTATCACGAATTAGGTGAAACAGAAAAAGCCGCGCTATTTCTAATAGATGAATTTGATCTCAATCAACCCAATTTTGCCGGTATTTTATTGCGAGAAAAAGCAGAACCCACAAATATATTATTTACTGCTGAAGGTGAAATTGGCAATCCCATTTACATTAGAATTCCCGAAAACACTTTTGAATATAAGTTTGAATTAATCATCAATTTATTAGCACATGAAATGATGCATGTGATTCAAAAATCGAAATTATATAGTATTCAAGTTAGAGAAGAGCGTGAATGGCAAGCTTATTATGAAATGTGCTTTCATAAAACCTTTCCAAAAGTTCCAAACGCTTCTACTTTTCATCAAATTTTCTTTGCAAAAAAAGGATTAGAATATTACAATCGCATGGAAAAAGATGGTGAATTACAAAAAAAATATTCAGAACAAAAGTCTGAAATTGAGCGATTTATAAAAAAATTAGAAAAATAACTTACTTCCTTTCCAACCTTTTTCATAATAACTTCATCTATATAAATAGAGCATTTATAAGCTTGATGTTTCAACTTAAAAAAAGTGATTATGAAAAAGCAATTTTCTTTAGAAATACAAAATCCTTGCAGTGCAAAATTTAGCGAAATGACTCCCAACGCGAATGGTTCATTTTGTAGTTCATGCGCTAAAAATGTGATCGATTTAAGTCATAAAACCAATTCTGAAGTAGCTAAGTTTTTAGCAACTTCAAAAGAATCTTCTATTTGTGCACGTTTAAGAACTTCGCAATTAGAAGAAGTTTTTGAACACAACGAAACCTCAAAATTAAAAAATTTGAAATATGCTACGGCAATTGCTGCTTCAGTATTACTTACTTCTAATGTAGTTGCTCAAGAAAAAGAAACTCCAAAAATTGAAATTGATTCAACCCAACCTAAACCTCAACGAGTTGTAATTGGAAAAGTATTATATCGAGAACCAATTCATAAAATAATTTCAATTACTATTCAAGGAAAATTATTAGATAGTCAAACGAAAAAACCTATTTCTGAAAAGTTATATCCCAACCTAACAATTTATATGAATGGTGCTTCAAAAAGCATGAAAATTGATGCAAAAACAGGAAAATTTGAGGTTCCCGTTTTGTTAAATGAGAATGCTACAGAAATTAATGTTAGCATTAGTAACGATGACAGAACTTATAGTAACACTTTCAAAATTGATTTAAAATTAATGAAAAACAACAAACTAGATTTGAACATTTACATCAACCCTGATAAAGAATTACAAAACTATAAAATCATGGGTGGATTAGGCATAAAAACCATAAATCAAAAAAGTAATAATTCATAAATTAAATTATTTAGATATGAAAAAATCAATCTTAACATTCGCGCTTTTATTTACTTCATTAAGTTTAATGAGTTGCAATAAAACAAATGAAATCGAACCAACTCTATTAATTTCAAAATTAGAGAAAACTCCAAAAATTGAGGAAAACACAAAAATTCAGGTTGCCTTATTATTAGACACTTCTAATAGTATGGACGGCTTAATTGAACAAGCCAAATCAAGACTGTGGAATATCATTAACACGTTAACTACATTAAAATATTCAGGTAAAACACCAACTATCGAAATTGCGCTATACGAATATGGAAACGATGGTTTATCAGCTGAAAAAAATTACATCAGACAAGTTACAGCCTTAACAACCGATTTAGATTTAATTTCTGAAAAATTATTTTCACTACGTACCAATGGTGGTTCAGAATATTGCGGTGCCGTAATAAGCGATGCTACAAAAGAATTGAAATGGGACGATGGAAAAAACAACATGAAATTAGTTTACATTGCTGGAAACGAAGCTTTCAATCAAGGTGGTGTGAATTATAAAGATGCGATTGGTACGGCTTTAAAAAATAACATTTATATCAATACGATTTTTTGTGGTGATCAAAATGAAGGGATAAAATTGTTATGGAAAGATGGCGCAGACACAGCTACTGGAAAATTCTTTAACATCAACAGCAATCAAGCAATTCAATATAT
The DNA here is from genome assembly GCA_946482495.1 of uncultured Flavobacteriia bacterium. Next base: position 11,280 of record CAMLRV010000013.1, on the reverse strand, counting down.
TTTAACACCTTATGATGCGAAAATTAACGAATTGAATATTAAAATCAACATGACTTACATTGGTTATGGTGTTAAAGGAGAAGCTAAAAAAATGAATCAAGCCGTTCAAGATAAAAATGCAGAAAGTATTTCAGCAGCAAACTCAACCGAAAGAGCGGTGAGTAAATCAAAAGCGGCTTATACGAATACCGATTGGGATTTGGTAGACCGAGTAAAAGACGACAAAGATGCCATTTCAAAATTAAAAGCCGAAGAATTACCAGCAGAATTAAAAGGTAAATCGACTACAGAAATTAAAAAAATTGTAGAAGAAAAAACTAAAGAAAGAGAAGCTATTCAGAAAGAAATTGCCGAATTAGCTAAAAAACGTCAAGATTTTATTGATGCTGAAGCCAAAAAACAAAATACACAAGACGATCTAGGAAATGCCATTAGCACTTCAATTATAGAATTAGCCAAAACCAAAAATTATACTGTAGATAAAAAATAAAACACATGAAAAAATTAATTTTAGTCATTACCTTATTGGTTTCAGCCCTATCGCTGGCGCAAAAACCAATCTTTACATCCGCCAAAACAAAAGCAGCAACGGTTTATTTTTCTGGTGCCGAATTAAGTCAAACTACCTCAGTAAATTTACCTGCAGGAACAAGTGAAATAGTCATTAAAAACGTGGCCGATTATTTAAATGAAAGCACGGTGCAAATTGGAGCACCAAATAGTTTAACAGTATTATCGGTTCAGTTTACGCAAAATTACATTTCAGAATATGAAATTGATGAGAGCAATCCAATCATTAAAAGAGTACGCGACAGTATTACTTTAGTACAAAAAGAAATAAAGAAAATACAAATCGACAAATATTCACACCAACAAACCATTGAAATGTTAGACCAAAACAAAACAGTTGGCGGAGCTAACACTGGCTTAAGTGTGGCAGAATTGATGAAATTAGTAGAATATTACAAAGCTAAAAGAACTGAATTAGACAATGCGATTGTAGCTTTAGAAGAAAGAGAAACAAAATGGAATAAAAAACTAACAGATTTAAATAACAAATTGGTTGTCAATACGCAGAAAGAAGAGAAATCATCTAAAGGAAAACTGATTTTACAAGTGATGAATGAAGTGCCTGGGAATGTCAATTTAGATGTCTCTTATATCACCAACTCGGCTTCTTGGCAACCTTTTTACGATTTACGTGCGGAAAATATCAACGCGCCAATTAACCTAATGTACAAAGCCAAAGTGATGCAAAGCACAGGTATCGATTGGAAAAAAGTGAAACTAACACTTTCAAGTGGTAATCCAAACCAAAACAATGTAGCGCCATTATTACAAGCTTGGTTCTTGAGATATGGCAATCTTGCTAGCTATGACAAATACATGTATGAAAATTATAATGCAAAATTAAATGTTGTTCAATCATTATCTGGAAAAGCTTCTGGCTTAGATGTAAACACAATAGAATCTTCCATTTCAAACCACACTGAAATTGTGGAAGGTCAATTAAATGTTTCTTTTGATATTGATATTCCTTACGATATTTTATCTAACGGAAAAGCGCATAGTGTAGCGTTGAAAGATTTAAAATTACCAGCCACATACAAATATTATGCAGTGCCAAAAGTGGAAAAAGAAGCCTTTTTATTAGCAGAATTGAACGATTATTCGAAATATAATTTATTACCTGGTGAAGCCAATATTATTTTCGAAGGTATGTATGTAGGTAAAACCACAATCAATCCAAATCAAACGCAAGACACGTTGAATTTAAGTATGGGAAGAGATAAAAAAATCTCTATTAAACGTGAAAAAGTAGTGGATAAATCGGGAACTAAATTCTTGTCATCATATAAAGAGCAAACGTTTACGTACGATATTATTGTTCGAAACAACAAAAAAGAAGAAATCAATATGCTTCTAAAAGATCAATATCCATTGAGTACGGATAAAGAAATGGTTGTGGAATTATTAGAAAAAGATGGTGCAAAAGCCAATAGTGAAACTGGTGTTTTGACTTGGGAATTGAAACTCAAACCAAATGAAACCAAAAAATACAGAATCAGTTACAAAATTAAATATCCAAAAGATAAAGTAATTGGAAACCTTTAGTTAAGTAGTGTTGTGGTTAAACCAATTTTCAAGAAACCCAATAAGTTGTACGACTTGTTGGGTTTTTCTTTATTTTTGAAAAAAAAAAAAAAAAAAAAAAAAAAATAACTCATGAACCAACCTTTCAGTATTCCAACCATAACCACTAACGAAAACGGGATTTCTATTTTTTCTGAAATGGATTTCTCTGTGCATCAACGCGGCGGTTTATTCTTAACGGAACAAATAGGTTCCAAAAATTTTAGAATTAGAAAAAGTGATGTGGGTTACCAAACTGATTTTCATTTAGCGGGCGATGCAACTTTTATCATTATTCAAAAAGGAAGTTTAAAAATCGAATTACAAAATGGCAATTTCCAAATTTTTAATCCAGGCGATTGTTTTATTGCTCAAGATAATTTAGCTAAGAACATAACATTCGACCAAGCAATTCACGGACATAAAGCAATAGTTGTTGGTAATCAAGCGCTGCAAGCAATTCATATCAAACTAGATTTTTAATAAAATTAATGATATGATTTTTAAATAGTTAAACCATAATTTGTACTATTTTTATTATATTTACCTAAATTAAAATACGTCGATTATGAAAACAACCGTTTCAATTATTTTGTTTTGTATTTTAAATACTTCTTGGAGTCAAACCTTAAGTCTACAATCTTTCGGGACTGGCTTTACTTCACCAGTTGAAATTACTCACGCGGGTGATTCTCGTTTATTTGTAGTGGAACAAACTGGCAGAATCAAAATTTTAAACTCAAATGGTTCCGTAAATGCTACACCATTTCTAAATGTTTCTTCCATAATTAGTACTGGTGGCGAACGCGGTTTATTAGGCTTGGCTTTTCATCCAAATTATGCTTCAAATGGCTATTTTTTCGTGAATTACACCAACACCGCTGGCGATACTGTTATTGCTAGATATACCGTTTCGGGTAATCCAAATATTGCCAACACTTCTGGATTAATTTTATTGACTATCACTCAACCGTATAGCAATCATAATGGTGGAACATTAAAATTCGGACCAGATGGTTATTTATATATTGGTATGGGCGATGGTGGAAGCGCTGGTGATCCAGGAAATAGAGCACAAAACATCAATGACAATTTAGGAAAAATGTTACGAATTGATGTGAATACCACAATTGCACCGTATTACATTAATCCACCAACCAATCCGTATGTTGGTGTGGCTGGAAACGATGAAATTTGGGCTATTGGACTCAGAAATCCTTGGAAATTTTCATTTGATAAACTAAATGGCGATTTATGGATTGCCGATGTAGGTCAAGGCGTTTGGGAGGAAGTCAATAAAGTGAGTCCAACCGCAGCTGGAGTAAATTATGGTTGGCGCTGTTTTGAAGGAAATGCAGTTTATAACAATACTGGAAATTGCGCAACAATAACTGGAACTACTGCTCCATTAGTGGTTGTAAATCATAGCACGGGCGCGTGTTCCATTACTGGTGGTTATGTGTATCGAGGCAGTTCTTATCCAAATTTAGTTGGAAAATATTTATTCTCTGATTATTGTTTAGGTAAAATTGGAATAACCACTTCAGCAGGAGTTACCACATTTAGCAACACGTTTTCTGGTAATTTTGTGAGTTTTGGAGAAGATGTGAGTGGCGAATTATACATTTCAGATATCAGTAGTGGAACCATTTACAAAATTGTAGATACTTCCTTAAGCAATGAAAACTTCGATAAAAATTGGTTTGCGATTTACCCAAATCCAGCAAAAAATATGCTTTTTATTGACAAATCACAATCCAATTATCCAACAGAAATTGAAATTTTTGATGTGAATGGAAAATTAGTTTTACAACAAGAAACCGAAAAAATCAATCAGAATAAAATTGATATCAGTAAGCTAGTTAAAGGCATTTATTTCGTAACCATAAAAAATGATGCTAACGAAAAGTCGCAGTATAAGTTGATGGTTGAATAGTGTAAAATACACTTCGACAAACTCTGTGTGACATTATAAAAATAAATCCTAAATATACGGAGGTGTCAGTCTGAGCCTGTCGAAGACCTCTTGATAAAATTACCAAATTGAGTATAATTTTTAGAATATTCAATTAACTTATCCCAATCATCATTAATTAAAGCTTCTTTTTTTCTCCTACTCCAACCTTTAATTTTTTTCTCGACAGAAATAGCGTTTTCAATGTCATTAAAAGTTTCAAACCAAACTAATTCTAATGGTCGCTTATTAGATGTATATGAATCTTCGCCAATCCCTTCATTATGCTCAAACAATCTTCTTTCAATATTATTTGTAACCCCAGTATAATAACTACTATCTGAACATTTTAAAATATAAACAAAATATGATTTCATAATTTTAATTGCTTTTTAAAAGCACTTCGACAAGCTCAGTGTGACAATCGTTGTAAAACAATAATATCAAAAATTATGGCGCCGGATTAGGAATCATTTCTTGAATTTTATTAATCTCTTGTAACACCTCATCGGTTAACATTACATCAAATGCATTGATGTTTTCTTCCAATTGGTCCATAGTTGTTGCACCAATTAAAGTCGAAGAAACAAACTCTTGATGGTTTACAAAAGCGATTGCCATTTCCGTTAACGTTAAACCTAAACTATGTGCTAAATCTTGATATAATTTTGTGGCTTTAAAACAGTTTTCATTTGTATAGCGAACAAAATTTGGAAATAATTTCATTCGAGAATTTTCCGGATAACCGTTTAAATATTTTCCAGTTAAAAACCCGAAACCTAAAGGTGAATAAGCTAGAAGTCCAACATTTTCACGCATACCAATTTCAGACAACCCTACTTCGTATAGGCGATTTAATAATGAAAATGGATTTTGAATGGTGGCAATTCGGGGCAAATTGTGTTTCTCACTTTCGTTTAAAAACTTCATCACACCCCACGGATTTTCATTTGAAAGTCCGATATGTTTAATTTTTCCTTCTTTAATTAAGCCATCAAAAACGGTTAACACTTCAAAAACATTGTCTTGCCAATTGGTATCAATTTTTTCCAAACCTCTTTTCTGAAACATATTCATTACACGTTCTGGCCAATGTGTTTGGTACAAATCGATATAATCAGTTTGCAAATTTTTCAAACTTAATTCAACGGCTGCTGTGATGCTTTTCTTAGAAAAATCAAGTGGTTGTCGAATGTAACTCATTCCTCTGTTAGGTCCAGCAATTTTAGTAGCCACAACCAAATTATTTCTTTTGTGTTTGTTTTTCGCTAACCAAGTTCCGATGAAACGTTCGGTACTTCCAAAAATATGTTCGTTCCCACCAATTGGATACATTTCTGCCGTATCAATAAAATTAATACCACGTTCAATGGCATAATCTAATTGAAAATGTGCTTCAGCTTCGGTGTTTTGATTTCCGAAGGTCATGGTTCCTAAACAGGCTTTACTTACTTTTAAATTGGTATTGGGTAGCGTTGTGAATTTCATTGTTTGAGTTTCTGAGTCACAAAGATACTAAGATGTCAAGTTATTTATCTTAAAATATCTTCAATAATTTTCAAATGGTGATGCGTATGAATTTCTAAAAATTTCTCAGTTTGTTTCACATTCAAATCCTTTAAAAACGGATGCGTAAAAAAGGCGTTTTTTGATAAAGTTGAAAATTTTAAAATATTAGTTTTCGCTAATTCAATTTTCGAAAGTAATTCTTCATTCGTTGCAAGTGAGGCAGGCGTTACTACTTTTGGCGCTCTAATTTTTCCGCGAGGAATTTTTCTGGTTGTAAAAACATAAAATTTATTAAAATTCCATTTGGGTTGAAATTCTGTTGGATTAGAAATTTCCAATTGAGAAATTACACCATTAATGACCAACAAACAATGATCAATTTGCCAACCAATAGTGCTATTAGAAACTTTTTCGTTGGATTTATCGGAGTTAGAAATATGATTTTCTAACTGGAGAATTTGTTTTTCTAATTTTGTCATAACTAGTAGAATTAAAAAAGTTGCCTAAAAAGAACCATTCTGTCATTCTGAACTCGTCTCAGAATCTGAATTAAATTCAGATTGACAGAATGGTTCTTTAAAGGCAACTTAATTTATAAAGTTAGAATCTTACATTTCGTTTAACAACTTAGATAATTCATCTAATTTTGGTGTTAAAATAATTTCAATTCTACGGTTTTTCGCTTTTCCTTCAGCTGAGTCATTGCTTAATAATGGTGCAAATTCACCTCTTCCTGCTGCAGTTAAATTCGATTTATTTACTTTCGGATTAGCCGTTAAAATATTTACAATGGCTGTAGCTCGTTTTGTAGACAAATCCCAGTTATTTTCAATTCCTCCAGTTAAAGTTCCCATGATTTTATCATTATCTGTATGTCCTTCAATTAATACTGATAAATCTGGATTATCACCTAAAACTTTACCAACTAAATCTACTGCTTTTTTACCTTCATCATTTACAGAATAACTTCCAGAATTGAATAATAATTTATTTTCCATCGAAACATAAACTTTACCATCTTTTTCAGTTACAGTTAAACCTTTTCCTTCAAACGCTTTTAACGATTTAGATAAAGTTTCTTTTAATTTTTTCATTGCAGCTTCTTTGTCAGCCATAATTTTTTCTAATTCTGCTAAACGAGTAGAAGATTTTAATAAATCGGCTTTCAATTTATTTAACTTGTCTTGTTCTGCAGCCATTTCTTTTTGTTTCGCTTCTAGTTCTGCTAACAATTGACGGTTTTTAGCAATATTCGCATCTAATGCATCATTACTATCTTTTTCTAATGCAGCATAAGAAGCTTTTAAATTATCCAAGCTCTTTTTAGTTGCTGCATAATCTGCTGCTAATTTATCGCGTTCTGCTTTTAATTTTTCCGATTCCGATTTATACTTATCTAAATCTGTTTTTAACGTTCCATTTTCTGCTTTTAAACCTTCATTTTCGTCGGCTAATGTATTGCGCTCTTTTTTAAGATCTGCAAATTTATTTTCTAAATCTTGATAGATTTTTTTAGAAACACATGAAGTTGTCATGGCTAAAACTACTACGGCTAATCCTACTTTTCTTATCATTATATTAGTTTTGTTTTTTAAATAGACGTTTATTTTTTTTATTTAGTTGGTTCAAATTTTATTTTATTTTCGGTGACTGAAGTTCTCGAAGTCACTTTTATTTTTACTTGGCTCTTTTTACTTGGTTCTTTCAGCCTAGTTCTTCTAGTGTTCAATTTCTACAAAAATCGGACAATGGTCTGAATGTTTCGCTTCTGGTAAAATTAATGCCCTTTTGATTTTTTCTTTTAAAGGTTCTGTGGTCAGACAATAATCAATTCTCCAACCTTTATTATTATTTCTAGCATTGGCTCTATAGCTCCACCAACTGTAATGATGTGGTTCTTTATTCAAATGTCGGAACGAATCAATCATCCCAGTTTTCATAAAACCATCTAACCAAGCACGTTCTTCAGGTAAAAACCCCGACGTTTTTTCATTGCCTTTTGGATTGTGAATGTCAATCGCTTCGTGACAAATATTATAATCGCCACAAACTACTAAATGTGGAAGTTCGTTTCTTAAGTTAACAATATATTCCTGAATATCATCCATATATTTAAACTTGTATCCTAACCTATCATTATTGGTTCCGGATGGCAAATACATACTCATTACAGAAAGCCCATCATAATCTACACGCAAATTTCTACCTTCAAAATCCATAGATTCCAAACCTGTTCCAAAAACTACGTTTTTAGGTTCCGTTTTACATAAAATAGCCACACCACTATATCCTTTTTTCTGAGCTGAAAAATAATATTGGTACGGATAACCTGCTGCTGCAATTTCTTCTTTTGGAATTTGATCTTCAGTTGCCTTAATTTCTTGTAAACAAATTACATCTGGACTTGCACTTTGTAACCATTCAATAAATCCTTTCGTGATTGCCGCTCTAATACCGTTTACGTTATATGAGATTATCTTCATTTTTCTTTTTCTATTTCTCAAAAATAACAAAAGTTTTGAATAAAATGTCTTATCTAACAAGTATTTTATAAATTTTTTAGTAAACTATATTTATTTTTAAATTGTTCGTAATTGTACGATTTTGATGCCAAAAAACTCATTAGAATTGTTATCTTTGTTACTCGCTCAAAATTCAAATAAATGGGATTAGTTACTGCAAAAGAAGTAGCAAAAGCAATAAACACGGACAAATACGGTATTTTTGGAACTTTTTCTGGGTGGTTACTCATGAAAGTGCTTAAAATTTCTACACTTAATAAAATCTATAATCGAAATAAACATTTAAGCGATTTAGAATTTTTAAATGCGATTTTAGATGAGTTTCAAATTAAATTTGAAATTCCAGAAGAAGATTTAAAACGTTTACCAAAAGACGGCGCTTATATTACGATATCCAATCATCCTTTAGGTGGAATTGATGGTATTTTATTATTGAAATTAATGTTAGAACGCGAACCAAATTTCAAAATCATTGCCAACTTTTTATTACATCGAATCGAACCGATGAAACCGTATATCATGCCGGTTAATCCGTTTGAAAATCATAAAGACGCAAAATCGAGTGTAATTGGAATTAAAGAAACGTTACGTCATTTAAGTGATGGAAAACCATTAGGGATGTTTCCTGCTGGAGAAGTTTCTACTTATAAAGATGGAAAATTAATTGTAGACAAACCTTGGGAAGAAGGTGCTTTAAAAATTATTAAAAAAGCTAAAGTTCCTGTGGTGCCAATTTATTTTCATGCACAAAACAGCAAATTATTTTATCGTTTATCTAAACTAAATGACACTTTACGAACAGCAAAATTACCGAGTGAATTATTAACACAAAAACACCGTGTAATTAAAGTTCGTATTGGCAAACCAATTTCAGTTCCAGAATTAGACGAACATCAATCAATTCCAGAATTTGGAGAATTTTTGAGAAAGAAAACATACATGCTTTCTAAATCTTTTGAAGCCAAAGAAGAAGAAAACTTTAGATTAGCATTTCCAAAATTCACCAGCCCTAAAGAAGCAAAACAAATTGTAAAACCTGCCAATCATGATCAAATTCTGGAAGAAATTAAATTCTTAAAAGAAGGCGATTATCAATTATTACAAAGTAAAAATTACAGGGTCTTTTTAGTTACAGCTGAAAAAATTCCGAATATTTTGCATGAAATTGGACGTTTGCGTGAAATCACTTTCAGAGAAGTTGGCGAAGGAACTAATGAAGCAATTGATTTAGATAAATACGATCAATATTATCACCATATGTTTTTATGGGATGATGATGCACAAATGATTGCTGGAGCTTACAGAATGGGATTTGGTTCTAAAATATTCCCAAGATATGGTTTAGAAGGTTTTTATTTGAATGAATTGTTCAAATTTGAACCCGAATTAAACGATATGATGTACCAATCTATTGAAATGGGTCGTGCGTTTATTATTTCAGAATACCAACAAAAACCTATGCCATTATTCTTATTATGGAAAGGAATTGTACATACAACTTTACATTATCCTGAACACAAATACTTAATTGGTGGTGTAAGTATTAGTAATCAATTTTCAGAATTTTCAAAATCGTTAATGATTGAATTCATGAAATCAAATTATTATGATCCGTATGTTGCACAATACATCAAACCGAAACAAGAATACAAAGTTAAATTGAAGGATGCCGACAAAGATTTTGTATTTAATGAAGCAGAAGCCGATCTAAATAAATTCGATAAAATTATTGATGAAATTGAACCAGGAACATTACGTTTACCTGTTTTAATTAAAAAATATATCAAGCAAAACGCAAGAGTGGTCGCTTTTAATGTGGATCCAATGTTCAACAATGCAATTGATGGATTGATGTATATTAAAATTTCGGATATTCCTGAAAGTACTGTAAAGCCAGTTATGGAAGAATTTCAAGCTGAATTGGAAAGAAAACACAAAGGGTAAATCTTATTTCGGACTCTTTTTTACTTGTTTCTTTTTGCTTTTTACTTGGCTATTTTGACTTGACTATTTTGACTTATTTCCAAATAGATTCTTTACAAATTTCATCCCAAGAATTATTCTTTACAAACAAAACAAGTCTAACAGAATGATACATAATTAAGAGTGCAACAAAAATATAAGTCCACTTTCTTTTGTTAAATACCTTTTCAAAAACTGGTTTATTGTAATATAATTCTAAGCTTAATTTGATTAAAAAGTAAAACGCTAAAACTAAAACAAAAGGTCCGAATAAGTGAAAAGAAATACTTTTTAGCAAATCACCTTCATACACGTACACCAAAGATTTTGTGATTCCACAACCCGGACAAGGAAAACCAGTTAGCATTTTAAACGGGCAAAATGACTGTTCACTTTCTAAATTCCCATGATGAGTTAAGTGAATAAAAAAAGGAATAACTAGCACGAGTAACGCACTAATTATTCCTATAATTCTATATTGAATAAATTTATTAATTGTATAATTTATTTAGTTCCGATTGAACAATCATCGCAGCAATCATAGGAAAGAAAAATCCTAAAATTAACAATAATACCGAATCATCTTTTTGAGGCTGACCTGTTAATTCGTATACTTTTGGCAAACCATCTCTACCAACTAACCAATAAAAAAACAAGTTCAATCCACAACACCCAGTAATTAAGGCTACTGTTGGCGAAATTACTTCCTTACCATTTGCAGCATTAATAACTTCTGCAGCTTTAACATTCCAGTAAATTAGATACAATCCACAGGTTAAAAATCCAAAGATTAGAACCTCAATTGGATCCACTTTAAAAATTGGAATATTTGGTTTATCCTTATTCCAATGTTCTTGATTAGTAACTTCATTCATAATTTTGTTGTTTTTAGTTACTCATTAGTTGCTCATTTTAAAATTATGTTACAAATACAACTTAACAATTTTATTTACAATTACTTGCGCTAATTTTTCTTTGCTCTCAAAAGTCCAACCTGCAATATGAGGTGTTAATACAACATTATTAGCTTGTAGTAAATATTCAAATGCTTCTGGTTTTTTACCTTCGAATAAGGTTTCAAAAGATAATTTTTCATATTCCAACACGTCTAAACCAGCGCCTAAAATTTTTCCAGATTCCATCGCATGAACCAAATCATCTGTAACCAAACATTTTCCACGGGCTGTATTAATTAGCCAA
>CAMLRV010000012.1 GCA_946482495.1 uncultured Flavobacteriia bacterium | reverse complement strand
ACCAATCCAGTGGCATTTATTTTCTTACGAGACGCAAAAAATTCAGCAATTTGTCCAATTTTAGGATTTTGCTGATATTTTTGAATGATTTCTGATTTACTCAATGTTTTTACTTTTTAGTCAAAAGTCATCAAGTTATTAAGTCGAAAGTCAAAATGATTAACTATTTACTCTTTACTAATTACTTTTTACTAATTAATTTATCTTTTTCTAATATTTCTTTTCGCTCTAAATCGTCAAAATTTACAGCTTTAGCATTACGAGTGGTATCTTTTATACTAATAATTTGGGGTTCACCTATTTCAGTTGGAATTCTACTTTTCACCACAATTTCCTCGCATTGCATATAAAAAGCATTCATTTCTTTATTTATAGCCGCAATTAAATCTTGTACTTTTTGGTGAGGTACAATATCTAAAGAGAAATAAGTATCTAAAGCTAAAATTTTGGTTTGTAACGCTACAATTCTACTTCGAACTTGAGGTTTATTAAATTTAGACGGCACATTTAAATGCAAACTATCTGATTTAGAAACTAAATTTAAAACTTTCTGTTTAAAAGCACTAATACTTGATTTTGGCTTTTGTTTGATTTCTTGTTCGAAACTTTTCCATTCTTTCCATTGATTTAAAACGGAACTTACTTCAATACTTGCATTTGGAATATTTAAGGCCCAAGCTTTATTGATTTGATTAAATGATTCAAGGTTCTTTTTTTCCATTTTTTCCACAAGAAGTGCTTGTTCATTTTCGTCTTTACATGAAAATAACAAAAAACCACAAAAAAGTGAAAGTGTAAGTATTTTAAAAAAATTCATTCCTTTTTCAATTATGAATTGCAAATTTACAAATGTTTATACGATTTTTTAAAAATTTGAGTTAAATATATAATTAATAATTGGTTTGAACCGATTTTAAGGAATTCAAAAAAAACAATCAAAACCATGTGTTATTATTAGCAATATTTTATCTTTGTGAAACAAAACTACTGACTATGCAAACCAAAATATTAATCATTGGCGCTTGTGGCCAAATTGGTACCGAACTTACCGCAAAATTACGAACCACCTACGGGGTTGAAAATGTAATTGCCTCAGATATTAGAAAATTAGAAAATGACGTTGTAAATAACGGAATTTTTGAAGTGGTAAACGCTTTAGATTACAATCAGATTGAACAACTTATTGAAAAATACCACATCACAGATGTGTACTTAATGGCAGCTTTACTTTCTGCAACTGCCGAAAAAAATCCAGCTTTTGCGTGGGATTTGAATATGAACTCTTTATTTCACGTTTTAAATTTAGCCAAAGCGGGAAAAATCAAAAAAATATTTTGGCCTTCCAGTATTGCGGTTTTCGGACCAACAACTCCAAGAGAAAACACACCACAATACACCGTTATGGAACCAAGTACCGTTTATGGAATTTCAAAACAAACGGGTGAACGTTGGGCGGAATATTACCATAAACAATATGGTGTAGATATTAGAAGTATTAGATATCCTGGTTTAATTAGTTGGAGTACAGAAGCTGGCGGTGGAACTACAGATTATGCAGTAGATATTTACCACAAAGCAATTACAGATGGTAAATTTACGAGTTTCTTATCTGAAAATTCAGCTTTACCAATGATGTATATGGATGATGCAATTAAAGCTACAATTAGCATTATGCAAGCGGATGCAGATGATATTAAAATTAGATCTTCTTATAATTTATCTGGAATGAGTTTCACTCCGAAACAATTGGCTGAAGAAATCACGAAACATTATCCAAATTTCTCTATTAATTACGAACCAGATTTTCGTCAGAAAATTGCCGACAGTTGGCCAGCAAGTATTGACGACAGCGCTGCAAGACAAGATTGGGGTTGGAAAAACGATTTTGATATTGAAAACATGACGGTTGACATGTTCAAAAACTTAAAAGAAACAATTTATAAATAAAAAAAAAGGCGATTTATTCGCCTTTTTTTAGTTTTTCAATTTCTTTATCTTCTATTTGAGATTTTACTTTTACTACTTCATCTGTATTGTCATTTGGAATTGTCATCGACAACACATAATGTTTGATTTTCCACTTTCCGTTTTCATCTAAAATCATTACACCACTCCCACGACAGATTTTCATTTGTGTATTTAACAATTCATCAAACCACACCATTTTACCATCAGCTGAGGCATAAATATTTCTTTCTAAAGCCGTGAAATTCCATGCTCTACCTCGATCAAAATAAGGTTTAGCAAATTTTATAAAATCTTGTTTGTTCCAGTTTTCAGTGGCGTCTGTTCCAATATAAATTGCATCTTCCGTCAACACATTAAAATATGCATCGAAATTAGCTTTTGCTGCTGCTTTATGCCAATCATTCAAAACAACATTGATTTCAGATTTTACATCAATAGCTTTTTTTGGCTGAGTAGATTTACAACCAATTAAAATTAATCCAACGAATACAATAATTACTTTTCTCATTATTCTAATAATTTTTTAGATACAGTACTACTTGCAATTTTAGAAGCAATAAACCCTAAAATGATAATAGTGCACAATACGATTAAAATATTTTTTAGTTCAAAAACAACAGGATATGCTAGTGAAGGAGTAATCATTACTAATTCAAATTGTTGCTGAATTAAAACTACAACAATTCCTAAAATTAAACCTATAATTCCACCAAAAATAGAAATAATATTCCCTTGAAACAAAAAGATATTTTTTAAATATTTTATTTCAGTTCCTAAATTATAAAGTGTTTTCAAATTACCTTTTTTCTCAATAATCATCATAATAATCGCACCAATTAAATTGAATAAAGCAATAATAATTACTAAAGTAAAAATCAGATAAACTGCAATATTCTCCGTATTTAGCATTTTATACAACGCATCATTTAGCTGCGCTCGGTTTTTTACTTTTACTTGATTGGGAAATATAGAATTAATTGTTTCCGTCGCATCGGATTCCGACATATTTAGCGCCAATTTGAAATCGATGTAGGTTAACTGATTGGCCTTATAATTTAATAAACTTTGTACTAACGGAATAGAAGAAAAAATATATTTTTCATCAATATCTTCACTCACTTGAAAAATCCCTGATGTTAATAATGGTGCTTTATTAAAAGCATCATCTGGATTTTCAATTAAGCCAGAACCTGGTTTCGGAACATACACTTCTAATACATTATTAAAATCAAAAAGTCCTAAAGCTAATTTTCGAGAAATTCCAGAACCCACTACAACCTGATTCGTATTTGGTTCTAACCAATCTCCAGCATAAATAAATTTTTTAAAACCATTTACTGATGTGAAATTTTCATCGACACCTTTTAAATAGGCAACTTGTTCTTTATTTTTATAATAGAACAAAGCACGTTCTTCTACAATTTTGGTGTATTTTGTAAATTCTTTAGCTGATCTTAATTTATTTTCTTGAGATTCAGAAATAAAAAAAGTTTTCCCTTTTAGTGTTTCAATACGTAAATCGGGATCAGTAGCATTAGTAAAACTTAAACTAAAATCACGCAAGCCACTAAAAACAGACAATACGACAAAAAGCGCCATTGCTCCAACGATAATCCCAAAGGAAGCAATAAAAGTAATAACGTTAATAGCCGTAGTTTTAGACAAACTAAAAGCATATCTTTTGGCTATGTAAAACGGAAAATTCAAGTTATGATTTTTTTCTCTTTTCTAATAAATCTGGATTTTCAATTGGGTTTTCTTTTCCAGAAAGAGCATTATCAATTTTTTCAATATAGTCTAAACTATCATCAATATAGAAAATCAAATTAGGCACTCTACGCAATTGCAATCTTACTCTTTGCGCTAAATCGTGTTTAATTAAAGGAGCATTAGTTTTAATAGCAGCTAATAATTCTGGTCCTTTTTCTGAAGGAAAAACGCTTAAATAAACTTTAGCAATTGATAAATCTGAAGTTACATTTACTTTTGAAACTGAAATAATTAAGTTAGAAATAGAGTTTTTTCTAACTTCACCTTGTAAAATATCAACTAAGTCTGTTTGCAATAATGCACCAATTTTTTTTTGTCTATTTGTTTCCATGCTGCAAAAATACAATTTTTAGGAACAAAAAAAGCAGAAATCAGTTTTTGAATGATTATTTTTGCATATTAATAAGTAAAGAAATGAGAAAAATAGAACATATTGGTATTGCAGTTCATGATTTAGAAAATTCGAACGAATTATTTGCTAAACTTTTCGGACAACCCGCTTACAAAATGGAAGAAGTTGAAAGCGAAGGTGTAAAAACTTCTTTCTTCATGTGTGGTCCGAATAAAATTGAATTACTAGAAGCCACAAATGAAAATAGTCCAATTGCTAAATTTTTAGAAAAAAAAGGAGAAGGAATTCATCATATTGCATTTGATGTTGAGAATATTTACACAGAAATTGACCGATTAAAATCGGAAGGATTTACTGTTTTAAATGAAACTCCAAAAAAAGGAGCAGATAATAAATTAGTAGCTTTTTTACATCCGAAAAGCACTAACGGCGTTTTAATTGAGCTATGTCAAGAAAACACTGATTTATAACAAATTAACGTTAACTTTTGAAATAGTTTTAAAAAAAATTTGCACCTTTTATATATTAGCCTTAATATTGCACACTCAAAACTGGTCCTATAGCTCAGTTGGTTAGAGCACCTGACTCATAATCAGGTGGTCCCTGGTTCGAGCCCAGGTGGGACCACTTTTCAAAAAAAAAGTAAAAAATAATTGCATTTAACATTTTATTTTATATTTTCGTAAAATCAACTGTTAAAAAAAACAAAAAATAGATATGAAAAATAATTTTGCCCAAATCTTTTTTCTTATAGTTTCGGCTCTAAGCTCTGTGCAAATGTTTGCTGCAGATCCACCGCCACCGCCACCATTACCACCGCCACCTGGTTTTCCAATTGACAGTGGTGTTGTAGTGCTGTTTTTTGTTGCACTAATAACTGGATATTTTATTACACAAAAAATATATAACAAGAAAACTCCTAATTAGGGGTTTTTTTTGCTTTAAACCCCACGCTTATGAAAAAAATTGTATTACTTTTTTTATTTTTTTCAAATTTTTTGTCAGCACAAACTTGGCAACCATTAACTTCTATTTTAAATAACACAAACAACCAACGTTTCGACGACGTTTTCTTTTTAAACGAAAATTTAGGCTGGGCTGCAAACGGATATTTTTCTGCAGTTTACAAAACAATTGACGGTGGTGTAAATTGGACATTGCAAACTACAGGAGCCATGTTAGGAAGTTCTCACTATTTTAGAAATATTGAGTTTCTAGATGAAAATAT
Organism: uncultured Flavobacteriia bacterium; assembly: GCA_946482495.1. The sequence goes on along the minus strand of CAMLRV010000012.1, from coordinate 18,276 downwards.
TGGATTTTTAGGAACTTTAAATCAAAAATTTTACAAAACAATTGACGGTGGAACAACTTGGAATTTAGTTACAAATATTGCTCCGAATCCTGTGGCAATTTGCGGTTTAGATTGTGTTGGAACATCCACAATTTATGGTTGTGGCGCTTATTTTGGTCCTGCATTCATCATTAAATCTACAGATAGCGGAAACACCTGGCAATATATAGACATGTCAGCTTACGCTGATGCCTTAGTTGAAGTTTACTTTATGAATGAAAATACTGGTTTTGCAACTGGAGGAAATTCAACTGGAGGAGTAATTTTAAAAACTACTGATGGCGGAACAACTTGGACACCAATTTTAAATACAGGCACTAACGGAGATTATGTTTGGAAACTTCAAGTTTTAAATTCAAATCAAAATGTGATATTTGTTTCTGTTGAAGGCACAGCACCAAATCCGGGAAGATTAGCAAAAACTATAGATGGTGGCGCAAATTGGACTTTAAATTTGGCACCCGAAACTATAGTTCAAGCTGTTGGCTTTGTAGATGAAAATCATGGATGGATGGGCGGACATACCACAGGTTTTTACGAAACATTTAATGCAGGAGCCACTTGGACCAATACAGGAGTTGGAAGTAATTTAAATAGAATATTTTTTGTTGGAAATACCGCTTATGCCAGCGGAACTACTATATACAAAATGAGTAGTATTTTATCCAATTCTGATTTTAATGAACAAGATAGAGTTAATTTAGATGTAAAGGTTTCACCAAATCCATTAACTGATAAACTAAATATTGAAATCAACTTTCTGGCAGAAGATCATATGCTAATTGATTTATATGATGCTAATGGAAAATTGGTAAAAAAATTAATTAAAGACGATATTACAACTATTGGAAGAAAAAATTATACTTTCGATTTTCCATATCCGTCAGGAACCTATTTTATCGATTTTCACAATAATACAGGCAGACAATCTTCAAAAATTATCAAAAAATAGTTTTATTTCTGAAGTTCGTACATTCTTGCAATATATTTTCCTACCACATCAAATTCTAAATTAACTTTCGTACCTATATTAAAGGCATGAAAAATAGTATTTTCGTATGTATAAGGAATAATTGCTACGCTAAAACTGTTTTTTTTCGAATTCACTACTGTTAAACTCGTACCATTAACTGTAATAGAACCTTTTTCTATTGTAATATTATTTAAAGCGGTATCGTATTCGAATGTAAACACCCAACTTCCGTCTTTATCTTCAATATTCGTACAAATTGCCGTTTGATCCACATGCCCTTGAACAATATGTCCATCTAATCTGTCACCTAATTTCATAGCTCTTTCGATATTGACTTTGTCACCAATTTGCCACAAACCTAAAGTTGTTTTTTCAAGAGTTTCTTTTATAGCAGTAACCACATGTTTATCTTCAAATAAATCTACAACAGTTAAACACACACCATTATGCGAAACACTTTGATCAATTTTCAATTCATTCGTAATATTTGTTTGAATTGTTAAGTGTATATTTTCCTGATCTTTTTTAATATCTGAAATTATTCCAAGAGTTTCTACGATACCTGTAAACATATGATGGTTTATTTTTATAAATTTGCATCAAAATTAAGAAATAAAAATGGTAAAACATTCCGAAAATATAATTGTTGGTGTTTCAATCGGAGACATGAACGGCATTGGACCAGAAGTAATTTTAAAAACATTTGAAGATACACGAATGTTAGAAACCTGTACGCCTGTTATTTTTGCTAATGCTAAAATTGTTTCCTTTTTAAAGAAATCATACAATTTAACGGCATTTATTCAAGGAATTGATAAATTAGATCAAATTGTTACAGGAAAAATTAATGTTTTAAATGTTTGGAGAGAAGGTGTAAATTTAGAAAGCGGTAAATTGGATGAAAATATTGGAAAATATGCCATTAAATCTTTTGAAGCCGCAACAACTGCTTTAAAAAACAATCAAATTGACGTTTTGGTTACAGCACCTATTAATAAGTATAACATTCAAACTGAGGATTATAAATTTGCAGGACATACCGATTATTTAAACGAACAATTAGATGGCGAAGCATTAATGTTTATGATTCATGAAGATATTAAAGTTGGATTAATTACTGATCATGTACCAATTTCCGATTTAGCTAAGCATATTACACCAAATTTAATAGAGAAAAAAATTAAGACAATCAATCATAGTTTAATTGCCGATTTTAAAATTAACAAACCTAAAATTGCTGTATTAGGATTGAATCCACATAGTGGTGATAATGGTGTAATTGGAAAAGAAGACGATGAAATTGTAAAACCAACATTAGAGAAAATCTTCAAAAGTGGCATTCAAGTTTTTGGTCCGTTTTCTGCAGATAGTTTTTTTGGTTCGAACCAATATAAAAATTTTGATGCGGTAGTGGCCATGTATCACGACCAAGGATTGATACCCTTCAAAACACTATCTTTTGGTGAGGGTGTAAATTTCACAGCAGGTTTAAATAAAGTACGAACTTCTCCAGATCATGGAACTGGTTTTGATATAGCTGGAAAAAATGTAGCAGATAATGGATCATTTAGAGAAGCGGTTTATAGTGCTATTGATATCTATAAAAATAGAATCGAATATAACGAACTAACGAGCAATCCATTAAAAAAAGCTACAGGAAAAGTTTAATTTAAAAAAAAGCAAAGAAAATTATTGTAATTACAATATTTTTGTATCTTTGCACACCCTTACAAAAAGGGCAAAACTGATATTATGGACATATTAAAAGAATTTTTAATCCCATTTTCAGGACTAAAACTGGGTAAACACCAGTTTGAGTTTCAAGTAAACAATACGTTCTTTACTCATTTTGGCTACGACGAATTTAACAATTCAGACATCCAAGTGAAGACCATATTAGAGAAAAAAAGCAATATGCTTGAACTGAGTTTTTCGCATCATGGAACCGTAAATGTGCCTTGTGATTTAACGAATGAAGATTTTGATTTACCTATTAAAGGAAAAATGAAATTGATTGTTAGGTTTGGCGAAGAATTTAATGATGAAAATGATGAATTTATCATTTTACCTCATGATGAATTTCAAGTAAATGTAGCGCAATATATTTATGAAATGATTGTGTTATCGGTTCCAACTAAAAGGATTCATCCTGGTATTAAAGACGGAACATTACAAACAGAAGCATTGCAAAATTTAGAAAAATTTTCTCCAGCTGAAACAAAAGAGATTAAAGAAACAGACCCAAGATGGGACGATTTAAAGAAACTATTAACGGATAAAAAATAGAGTAAAATGGCACATCCTAAACGTAGACAGTCATCGACTAGAAGAGACAAAAGAAGAACACACTACAAAGCATCTGCACAACAAATTGCAACTTGCGTAGTAACTGGTGAAGCTCACTTATACCACAGAGCTTACTGGCATGAAGGTAAAATGTATTACAGAGGTCAAGTTGTTATTGACAAGACTGAAGCAATGGCATAATTCCATTAAAATAAATGAGAAACTCTCACTTCCGTGAGAGTTTTTTTATTTTAAGTAAAATTATATAATAGTATTTTAAGAAAATTCCGAAATATTTCGTAATTTTCGCCTCTTTACGCACATAAATTTGCAAAGAAAATTATTTATTTATGAATAAAATTACTGCCGCAATAACTGCAATAGGCTCGTATGTACCAGAATACGTGTTATCAAATCAAGTTTTAGAAACTTTAGTTGATACAAATGATGAATGGATTACAACAAGAACCGGAATAAAAGAGAGAAGGCTTTTAAAAGAAGAAGGTCAAGGAACTTCATTCCTTGCCATTAAAGCTGCTCAAAATCTCTTAGAAAAAGCGAAACTTGACCCAAAAGAAATAGACTTAATCATAATGGCAACAACCACTCCAGATATGCCTGTGGCAGCAACTGGTGTTTATGTAGCTACACAAATTGGCGCTACAAATGCATTCGCTTATGATTTGCAAGCTGCTTGTTCTAGTTTCTTATACGGAATGTCAACAGCTTCTGCTTTTATTCAATCTGGAAAATATAAAAAAGTATTATTAATAGGAGCAGATAAAATGTCTTCTATTATTGATTATACTGACCGTGCTACTTGTATTATCTTTGGAGATGGTGCTGGTGCCGCATTATTCGAACCAAACTACGAAGGTTTAGGATTACAAGATGAAATCCTAAGGTCTGATGGAATCGGAAGAGAATTCTTAAAAATTGAAGCTGGTGGTTCTATCTTACCTGCTTCAGAAGAAACCGTTAAAAACAAACAACATTTTGTTTTTCAAGACGGAAAAACAGTTTTCAAACATGCGGTTTCAGGAATGGCAGACGTAAGTGAGAAAATTATGGAACGTAATAATTTATCTCACAGCGATGTGAATTGGTTGATTGCGCATCAAGCTAACAAAAGAATTATTGATGCAACTGCAAGTAGAATGAATGTAGACGAATCTAAAGTATTAGTAAACATACACAGATACGGAAACACAACTTCTGCTACTTTACCATTACTTTTAGCAGATTTCGAAGATAAATTTAAAAAAGGAGATAATTTAATTTTTGCCGCATTTGGTGGTGGATTCACTTGGGGATCTATTTACTTAAAATGGGCTTATTAACAATAACAAACTATAACTAAAAACAACTTAATTATGGATTTAAAAGAAATTCAAAACCTAATCAAATTTGTTTCTAACTCTGGAGTAGCAGAAGTTAAATTAGAAACTGGTGATGTAAAAATTACAATTAGAACTACTTTAGAAGGAAATTCTCCAGATATTACTTATGTACAACAAGCTCCAATGCAACAAGCTATTCCTCAAGTAGCTGCTGCACCAGTTGCTCCAGTTGCTGCTGCACCAGTTGCCGCTACACCTGCAGACACTACAGCTGATGATACATCAAAATATATCACAATTAAATCGCCAATGATTGGTACATTATACAGAAAACCAGCTCCAGATAAACCAATGTTTGTTGAAGTGGGAAGCAAAATCAATAAAGGTGATGTAGTTTGTGTTGTGGAAGCAATGAAATTATTCAACGAAATTGAATCTGAAGTTTCAGGTAAAATTGTAAAAGTATTAGTGGATGATTCATCTCCAGTTGAATTTGACCAACCATTATTTTTAGTTGATCCATCATAAATAAAGTTAGAAGTTAGAAGTTAGAAGTTAGAAATTTTTCTAGTTTCCTTAATTGTCTAATTGACACATTGTCTAATTGTCTAATTAAATTAATTATGTTTAAAAAAATATTAGTTGCCAATAGAGGCGAGATTGCACTACGTATTATTCGTACGTGTAGAGAAATGGGAATTAAAACTGTTGCCGTTTATTCTACTGCAGACGCTGAAAGTTTACACGTAAAATTTGCTGATGAAGCAGTTTGTATTGGACCTGCACCAAGTAACTTATCTTACTTGAAAATGTCTAATATCATTGCTGCAGCTGAAATTACAAATGCTGATGCCATTCACCCAGGATATGGTTTCCTTTCTGAAAATGCCAAATTCTCAAAAATTTGTCAAGAGCACAATATTAAATTTATTGGTGCTTCTCCAGAAATGATTGAAAAAATGGGAGATAAAGCAACTGCTAAATCTACTATGATTGAAGCTGGTGTGCCTTGTGTACCAGGTTCTGAAGGTATTCTTGAAGATTTCGATCAAGCAAAAAAAGTAGCTAAAGAAATTGGATATCCAGTAATGATGAAAGCTACTGCCGGTGGTGGTGGAAAAGGAATGCGTGCCATCTGGAAAGAAGAAGATTTAGAAAAAGCTTGGGAAAGTGCTCGTCAAGAAGCTGCTGCAGCTTTCGGAAATGACGGAATGTACATGGAAAAATTAATTGAAGAACCTCGTCACATTGAAATTCAAGTGGTAGGTGATTCATTTGGTAAAGCATGTCACCTTTCAGAAAGAGATTGTTCAGTTCAACGTCGTCACCAAAAATTAACAGAAGAAACGCCTTCTCCATTCATGACGGATGAATTAAGAAATAAAATGGGAGAAGCAGCCGTAAAAGCAGCTGAATATATTCAATATGAAGGTGCCGGAACTGTTGAATTTTTAGTAGATAAACACAGAAACTTCTACTTCATGGAAATGAATACTCGTATCCAAGTAGAACACCCAATTACAGAACAAGTAATTGACTACGATTTAATTCGTGAGCAAATTATGGTAGCTGCAGGAATTCCAATTTCTGGAAAAAATTATTTCCCACAATTACACTCAATTGAATGTCGTATCAACGCGGAAGATCCTTATAATGACTTCAGACCATCACCAGGTAAAATTACAGTTTTACACGCGCCAGGTGGACACGGAGTTAGGCTAGACACTCACGTTTATGCAGGATATACAATTCCACCAAATTACGATTCAATGATTGCTAAATTAATTACAACTGCACAAACTCGTGAAGAAGCAATTAGTAAAATGAAACGTGCTTTAGATGAGTTTTATATCGAAGGAATTAAAACAACTATTCCTTTCCACAGACAATTAATGGATCATCCTGATTATGTTGCTGGAAATTACACAACTGCTTTTATGGAAAGTTGGGTAATGGACACTAAAAACGAAGAATAATAAAACAAAAAAAGCTGATAAAATTTTATCAGCTTTTTTTATATCTTTTTATTTTTTTATTTCTTTAGATCTTTGATAACGCTAAATGCCACGTCAATTTGGTTTTCATTTACAATAATTGTAAATTCATTACTAGTTGAAATTACTTCGTCAATCGTAATTCCTTCCCAAGCTAATGATTGGAAAATGTAATAATATACGCCAGGTACAGAAACGTTTTCATGCGGTAATTTCACAGTAATTGAAGATAAGTTTTCATTCTTACTCAATAACTTCTCCGTTTTTAAACATTCTTCTACAATTGAATTTACTTCCGAACTTACCACGATATTTGTCTCATTTACACCACGCGAAGAAGTATAAAACAAGTTTTTATTTGTTTTAATTTCGAACATCAATTTCGATTGATTTTCCAATAAGGTGTCTGAAATTTCATACGTATAATCTGTAAGCGAAGAACGAACCGTAATTTCTCCCAGATTTTGTAATACTTTCGCAACTCTATGACTAATTTTAAAGTCAAGCTCTTCCGAAATCCTTTTTAAAGCCATTACCACCGCACCTTGCTTAATATCTTTCCCTAAATGCATTTCGATTTCGGGCATAATAATTCTCGCTAAAGATGTTAAGTTAATTATCCCTTCCGACAAAGAACTCAATAAAAATGGCTTAGTTTTCAAGTATTTTTCAACTACTGAAGCAACTGTTTTCATGTTTGTGTTTGTTTTGTGTTTGTTTGTTTATTTTACAAATATAAAAAACATTTTGTTATAATTGTAACTATTTGTCGAAATAAAAAAAGGCTTCTTCCAAATGTTCAATCTCAAATTCTTTTCCATTTACGCAAATCCCAATGATATCAAAGCGTACGTCCACATCTAGATCATTTGAGATAACATATTCATTTATAGCCTTTACCAATAAATTTATTTTTTTAGACTTCACAAATTCTTGCGGCAAACCAAAATCAACATTACTTCTCGTTTTCACTTCCACAACCGCAAGCACATCATTTTTGAGTGCAATGATGTCTATTTCGGCTTTTTGAAAAACCCAATTAGTTTCTAAAATTTCATATCCTTTTTCAGTAAGAAAATCGACCGCTAATTCCTCTCCTAATTTTCCTAATTCGTTGTGTTTAGCCATTACTTCAATTTGTCAATTATCGATGAATCAATCCCGAAAATCGGGACAAGTTATACCAATTATTATTCAAAAGTTAATTTAATTTCTGTAGGATTCACTTCAAAAGAAACTTTCGCACCTAAAACTAATGTTCTGTTGTCTTTTTGATGTCCAGCACAAAATTCGAAAGCAATTGGAATATTTAAATCTTTGGCAATTTCAGTAATTATTTGAACTTCATCTTGTCCGAAAGGAATTTCATTATCGTGCATATCATGCATGCTTCCTACAATAATTCCTTTCACATTTTTAAAGTAATCATTACGTTTCATGTTATACAACATTCTGTCTACATGATATAAATATTCATCTAAATCTTCAATAAAAAGAATTTTATCTTTTGTTTCAATCGACGATCTCGAACCTAATAAACTATATAAAATAGATAAATTTCCACCCACTAATTCGCCTTTCGCTGTTCCTTTTCTATCATAAGGTTTAGACGGAATCACATAGGTGTTCTTCACTCCAAAAAGCGCATTTTTAAAAGTCAATTTCACTTCTTCTGGAGCTTTGGGCACAGTAAATGGCATAATCGAATGTAATGTTGCCACATTCAACGTATTAATATGACTATGCAAAACGGTTACATCACTAAAACCCATTATCCATTTTGGATGTTTTTTAAATTTCGAAAAATCTATCCTATCAATAATTCGAACGGTTCCATAACCACCACGAGCACACCAAATCGCTTTAATATTATCATTATCTAATTGCTCTTGAAAATCTGCCGCACGTTCTTCATCTGAACCACCAAGTTGACAACTATCTAAACCAATTGTTTTACCCAATTTTACTTTCAAACCCCAAGATTCTAATAATTCAATTGCAGGTTTAGCATCTTCTGGAAAAAATTTACGTGCAGTACAAACAATAGCAACAGTGTCGCCTTTTTTCAAATAAGGTGGGATTTTCATTTTGTTTTGTGAATATGAAATTAAAGAAAGTAAAAATAGTATTATATATCTTTTCATTAAGAAAAACACTTTTATTAGAAAAGTATCATTCAAATTTAAACAAAATAGAAATAAATTCGCCTATTACTTACTAAAAACTTATTTTTGCAGTAAATAATATTTCAAGATGTTACAAAATCCAAAAAGATATACAATTACAGCGGCATTGCCTTATACAAACGGACCAATTCATATTGGACATTTAGCAGGTGTTTATGTTCCTTCCGATATTTATTCAAGATATTTACGTCTTCAAGGTAAAGATGTAGCTTTCATTTGTGGTAGTGATGAACATGGTGTTGCGATTTCAATGAAAGCCAAAAAAGAAGGTATTACGCCACAACAAGTAATTGACAAATATGACGGAATTATTAGAAAATCGTTTGAAGATTTCGGAATTTCATTTGATAATTATTCGAGAACTTCTGCTGAAATTCATCATAAAACAGCTTCAGAATTTTTCAGAAAATTGTATGATAACGGTAAATTTATTGAAGAAGTTACCGAACAATTATATGACGCTAAAGCCGATCAGTTTTTAGCAGACCGATTTGTAACTGGAACTTGCCCGAAATGTGCTAATGAAGATGCTTATGGCGACCAATGTGAAAAATGTGGCTCTTCATTAAATGCAACTGATTTAATTAATCCGAAAAGCACAATCACCGGAGAAACTCCAATTTTAAAATCGACAAAACACTGGTTTTTACCTTTAGAACAATACGATGCATTTTTACGCGAATGGATAATTGAAGGTCATAAAAACGATTGGAAACCAAATGTATACGGACAAGTAAAATCATGGTTAGAAGATGGTTTACGACCAAGAGCTGTTACACGCGATTTAGATTGGGGAATTGATGTTCCAGTTGAAGGCGCAGAAGGAAAAAAATTATACGTTTGGTTTGATGCGCCAATTGGTTACATTTCTTCAACTAAAGAATGGGCAGCCAAGCAAGGAAAAGATTGGGAACCTTATTGGAAAGATGAAAGCACAAAATTAGTTCACTTCATCGGAAAAGACAATATTGTTTTCCATTGTGTGATTTTCCCTGCGATGTTAAAAGCAGAAGGAAGTTATATTTTACCAGAAAATGTTCCAGCCAACGAATTCTTAAATTTAGAAGGAAATAAATTATCGACTTCTAAAAATTGGGCCGTTTGGTTACACGAATATTTACAAGATTTCCCTGAAAAGCAAGATGTTTTACGTTATGCTTTAACAGCAAATGCACCTGAAACTAAAGATAACGATTTTACTTGGAAAGATTTTCAAGCCAGAAATAACAACGAATTAGCAGCTATTTTTGGAAACTTCATTAATCGTGTAGTAGTTTTAACCAATAAATATTACGATGGAATTGTTCCAACTCCGAATGAATTTTCAGAAGTTGATATCCAAACTTTAACCGAATTAAAAGCATATCCATCTGTAATTTCAAGTTCAATTGAAAGATATCGTTTCAGAGAAGCTTTAGGCGAAGTGATGAACGTTGCGCGTTTAGGAAATAAATATTTGGCGGATGAAGAACCATGGAAAATGGTAAAAGAAAATCCAGAACGAGTGAAAACACAAATGTATATAGCGCTTCAAATTGCGACTGCTTTACAAATTTTATGCGAACCCTTTTTACCTTTCACTTCTGAAAAATTAGGTAAAATGCTTCAAAATAATTCCACTTCTTGGAATGATGTAGCTACGAAATCAGATTTATTAGCTGCGAATCATAAAATTGGACAAGCAGAAATATTATTCGCACAAATTGAAGATGCCGAAATTCAAAAACAAATAGACAAATTGGAAGCGACAAAAACTGCAAATAAAATAGAAAACGCAACGGTAACACCACAAAAAGAAACCACATCTTTCGAAGATTTTGCTAAAATTGATTTACGTATTGGTACGATTATCGAAGCGGAAAAAATGCCAAAAGCCAACAAGTTATTAGTTTTAAAAGTAGATACTGGAATTGATATTAGAACTATTGTTTCTGGAATTGCAGAACACTTTACGCCAGAAGAAGTAATTGGTAAAAAAGTAACCGTTTTAGTCAACTTAGCCCCAAGAGCTTTACGTGGTGTAGAAAGTGAAGGAATGCTTTTATTGACAAACGCACCTGACGGAAAATTAGTTTTCGTAAATCCAGATGCGGATGGAGTAAGTAATGGAGCGGTAATTGGATAAAATTTCAATCCCTTCGAGGGTTTAAAACCCTCGAAGGGTAGACTATAATAAATTATGAACAAAAAAACAATCGCATTTGACGCTGACGATACGCTTTGGCATAATGAACCTTATTTTGATGAGGCTCAGGCAAAGTTTTGCGAATTGTTTCAAGATTTTGCTTCTAAACAAGAAATTTTACAACTGATTTTAAATCATCAGGTGAAGAATTTACCTTTATATGGTTTTGGAATTAAAGCGTTTACCTTATCGATGATTGAATCGGCATTAGCATTAACGAATCATCAAATTAATGGCAATATCATTGAAAAAATAATTGCCATCGGTAAAGATTTATTACAAAAACCTGTCGAATTATTACCGAATGTTACCGAAGTTTTAGAAGAACTGAAAGACAAATACAAGTTAGTGGTAGCTACAAAAGGCGATTTAAAAGACCAACATAGGAAATTACACGATTCGGGTTTAGGAAATTATTTCCACCATATTGAAGTGATGAGTGATAAAACCGATTTAGATTATCAAAAAATGTTAAATCGTTTAGACTGTCAACCTAAAGATTTTATCATGATTGGAAATTCATTAAAATCGGATGTCTTACCCGTTTTGAATATTGGCGGAATTGGAATTCACATTCCATATCACACAACTTGGGAATACGAAAAAATTGATTTTGAAATTGAACACGAAAATTTTAGAGCGATTTCTGACTTAAAAGAACTCTTTGAAATTTTATAAATGAAGATGAAAAAAGAATTAGACATTACAACTTGGAACAGAGCTACTCACTTTGAATTTTTCTGTAAATTTGAAGAGCCGTTCTTTGGTACAACTATAAGAATCGACTGCACCAACGCTTATAACAAATCGAAAGAATTAGGCGTAAGTTTCTTTGTATATTATTTACATAAAACCTTAGTTGCATCAAACAATACCGAAAATTTCAGATACAGAATTGAAGATGGAAAAGTATTTATTTATGATACGGTAAACGTTTCTTCGACTATTTTACGTGACGACAAAACTTTTGGTTTTTCAGAAATTGAATACTCGGAAAACATTCATACTTTTTATCAAAACTATAAAACAGAAGAAACCAGAATTAAAAACACAACTGGACTTTTCACTAGAGAACACAACGAAAATATCATACATTTTTCGGCCTTGCCTTGGATTGATTTTACAGCGGTTTCACATTCTAGAAGTTTTACTTTTCCAGATAGTTGTCCGAAATTTTCTTTTGGAAAAATGACAGAAGAAAACGGCAGAAAATATATGTCAATGTCAGTTCACGTGCATCATGGATTAGTAGATGGTTATCATTTAGGACAATTTTTTGAAGAATTTGAAAGACAAATGAATGAATAATAATAATAATAATAATAATAATAATAATAAAAGCGTCCCGTCTCAAAAGTCGGGACGCTTTTCTGTTTACAAAATTATTTACTTAAAAGCAAAACTTCATTAGCTAAAACTTCTGTGACGTAACGTTTCACTCCGTCTTTGTCATCATAACTACGATGTGTTAGTTTTCCTTCAATAGCAATTTCTTTACCTTTAGTAACAAATTTTTCGATAATTTCAGCTGTTTTTCCCCAAGCGGTAATTCGGTGCCATTCGGTTTGTTCTATTTTTTCACCTTTGTCATTTTTGTAGTAATCGTTGGTGGCAATAGTAATGTTGGCTACTTTTTTGTTGTTTACAGTTTTAACTTCTGGCTCCTGCCCTACGTGTCCGATTAATTGCACTCTGTTTTTCATGGCGTTTAAAAATTTAAATGTTTATTAATAATTAAAATTGATTCTTTTATATCAAATTGAAACTTCTCATTGTTCTTGAACTTGCAATTGAATATGTTGTTTCATTTCGACAGTGCAAAGATGTGACGAATTCAAAAGGTTATTCGGTTATTATTCATTTAATATCGGTTGTAAGCATTTGTTGTCGTTTGTAATTGGAATAAAATTCGTACATTTACTAGAATTTAAAAGCTCTATTATGAATACTACTACAATCAAAAAAATAGTTTTGCTTTTTGTGTTTTTCACAACTTCAATTGGTTTTTCACAAAATACCTTACAATATAACGATGAAAAAGGTTCTCCAAGTGCTACTTTACAAGATGTAAAATGGTTAGCCGGAAATTGGAAAGGTACTTCTCCATTCGGGATTTGCCAGGAAAATTGGGACGAACCAAGAGGAAATACGATGATGTTTTGCTTTAAAATGCTAAGTGATAATAAAGTAAATTTTTACGAATTGGGTCATATTATTGAAAAAGATAAAACCATTTTATTACAAATGAGGCATTTCGGTGGCGACATGAAAGCTTGGGAAACTGGAGAAGTTAGTGAAGACTTCAAGTTTATTAAAATTGAAAAAAACAGAATTTATTTCGATGGTTTAACTTATGAAAAGGTTTCTGACACTGCCATGAATGTGTATGTGTATTTTGAAGAAAGTAAAGAAGAAATCAAATTTAGTTTTACAAAGTAGTATGACATTAGAAAACTTAAAGTTTCCCATAGGGCAATTCGTAATTCCTCAAGAAATTTCAGATGAACAATTGAAAAATTGGATTATTGAAATTGAGCAATTACCAGAAAAAATAGCTCACCTCACAAAAGACATTTCTGAAGAAAAGTTAAATTATATTTATAGACCAAATGGCTGGAATATTAAGCAAGTGATTCATCATTTATCTGATAGTCATTGTAATGCCTTGATTCGTTTAAAATTAGCTTTAACAGAAGAAAATCCGACCATAAAACCATACGCAGAAAATTTATGGGCCGAATTGTGCGATGGAAACGACAATGATATTTCTTATTCCTTAAACATTTTAAAAGCCATTCATTACAAATGGCATTTATTATTAAATAATATGGACGAAAATCTTTGGGGAAAAACTTATTTTCATCCAGAAGCAAATAATAAATTTACACTTAAAGAAATGACTGGCTTGTATGCTTGGCATGGCAGGCATCATTTAGCACATATAAAACAAGCATTAGAATATAAAGGAGAATTTGAAATATGAAAAACTGCTTAGAATGTGGTGAAAAAATTGTTGGCAGAGAAGACAAAAAGTTTTGCAGTGACGGCTGCAGAAATGCCTACAACAATAAAATAAATAAAGACCATACCAATTTAATGCGCAACATCAACAACAAATTGCGTAAAAACTATAGAATTTTAACCGAATTAAATCCAGAAGAAAAAACCAAAACCACTAAAAATAAATTAATAAGTAAAGGTTTCGATTTCGATTTAATGACTTCCATTTACACTACAAAAACGGGAAATACGTATTATTTTGTGTATGATCAAGGTTATATGGCAGTGGAAAACGAAGGTTATGTTTTGGTAAAAAAATAATATGAAAGTATCAATATTAGGTTGTGGTTGGTTAGGATTTCCATTAGCCAAAAAATTAATTGAAACAGGTTTTGAAATCAAAGGTTCCACTACTTCTGAAAGTAAATTAGATCTTTTGCAATCGCATCAAATTGAACCTTTTTTAATTGCACTTTCAGAAAATAAAATCAATGGTAATATTTCCGATTTTTTAAACGATTCAGAAATTTTAATTATAGATATTCCACCTGGAATTCGAAAAGATACTGAAACTTCAGCTGGAAAAATGTTTGTGAATAAAATCAAAACGTTACTTCCATTTATTGAAAATTCGAATATAGAAAAAGTAATTTTTGTGAGTTCGACTTCGGTTTATGGTGATTCTAATTTGATTCCGATAATTACTGAAGAAACAAGTTTACATCCTGATACCGAAAGCGGCAAACAATTGGTTGAAGCAGAAAATATTTTTCGAAATAATAGAAATTTTGAAACTACAATTATCCGTTTTGGTGGCTTAATTGGTGAAGATAGAAATCCGATAAAATTTATTTCAGGTAAAACCAATGTAATAAATCCGATTGCACCTATTAATTTTATTCATCAAGAAGATTGTATTGGAATTATTTGTGAGATACTGAAAAAAGTTCACCATGGCAATGTATGGAATGAAACTTTTAATTCAGTTACACCTTACCATCCAACCAGAAAAGAATATTACACGCAAAAAGCTGTAGCATTAAATTTACCAATTCCCATTTTTAATGAAACGGAACCGAGTATTGGAAAAACAGTTTCTTGTGAAAAATTGAAAAACGTTTTGGGGTATAATTTTAAAAATCCAAAATTAGATTAATATCATTTCCTCATACGTCAAAATCGTATCAAAACCTTTTGACTTAAAATAATTTGTCGGATTTTCTTGAGAAAGCACCATTACAAAATCGCCACCCCAAGCACCTAAGCTTTTAATCGTACCGTTAAAATCGGAAAACAAACGTTCTTTTACAGTTTCAATTTCTAAAATATTACTTAAAATTACTTCATGATGTTCTAATAAATCCGTGGTATTTTCTAAACTTTCGGAATGTAAAACGCGATGTGTAATTTCAGAAATGGTTTCTGTCTTTTTCTCTAAAAATTGTTGCTTATTCATGTAATTCTGAATCGCACGACGACTATTTTGCTTTTGATTCAAATACACAAAATAGATATTTTTATAATAATTAGGATCAAAATTTACCACCTCAACAATTGGTTTTTCATCCTCACTCAATTGATAAATAATGGCCGAATTATTTTGTGCACAAGCAATGTCATAACCGCTTCCACCAAAACTTTTTCGTAACAACTCAAAAGCATCAATTTGCAACCATTGCGCAATATTATTAATTAAAGTGGATGATGTTCCTAAACCCCAATTTCTTGGAAACGTTAATTCGGTTTCAATTATATAACCAGTTTCAGAATTTAAAAAAGTTGGATTTTGAAGATTCGCTTGATGCAAAATTTCAACTAAGGTATGTTTGATTGGATGTTCTTCTTCAAAATCTTTAGAAGTGATAATATCTTCGAAAGTAAGTTCTGTTTCAAACCAAATACTTTTATCGGCATCCAAACTTTTCCAAATGATTTTTTTTTCTACAATTGGAGAAACCACTAACGATTGCCCAAATTTTGTAGGCAACGCCAAAGATTTAGCGCCATTAAGTACTAGATATTCTCCAGTGATTAAGAGTTTTCCGTTAGAGTAGAATATTTTTTTCATATTGTTTAACCGCAAAGCTCGCAAGGTTTTACGCTAAGTTCGCAATGTTTATATTTTTTGATTTTATTAAAAAGCACTTGGACTCCGCTCAGTGTGACATCCTGAATACTGAACATTAAAAACTGAACACTAAAAACTGAACACTGATTACTTGGTTCTTAAACTTTCTAAAAAGTCTACTACCAAATTATGAGAAGCTGTTTTACTTTCAAAATGGGCAATTACTAATTGCTTTTCTTGTTTAGTCGCTTGATGTTGATTTAAAATATTGTTCAAGTGCATTTTCATGTGACCTTGTTGGATTCCAGAAGTGGTTAATGAACGTAATGCCGCGAAATTTTGAGCTAAACCAGCAACTGCTACAATTTCCATTAATTCTGTGGCAGATGGATTGCCTAACATTTCTAAAGAAAATTTCACTAATGGATGTAAGTTCGTTAATCCGCCTACCGTTCCTAAAGCTAGAGGCACATCAATCCAAAAGGTAAAAATATCATTTTCAATTTTAGCGTGAGACAAACTAGTGTATTTCCCATCTTTACTCGCATACGCATGTGCTCCAGCTTCAATCGCGCGAAAATCGTTCCCTGTGGCTAATACGACTGCATCAATCCCGTTCATGATTCCTTTATTGTGCGTTACCGCTCTGTAAGGTTCTACTTCTGCAATTTTAACGGCCGTTAAAAATTTTTGAGCGAATTCGTTTGCTGAAATAGTTGCATCTTCATTCAATTCAGAAACAGGACAAGAAACCTCAGCGCGAACCACACAATTGGGAACAAAATTGCTCAAAATACTCATCACAATTTGAATGGAATTAATTCCGAATTCTTCCGATTTATTTTTGAACGTTTTTGCAAATTGCTCCAAACACGAATTGATAAAATTGGCTCCCATGCTGTCTTTCGTTTGGAAAGTTGCGTGTAATTGGTAGTAATTTTCTAATGCTTCAGTTCTATCAATCAGTTGAATATCTGAAATTCCACCACCACGCTTTTGCATGTTTTTGGTAATATCTTCTGTTTCTGAGAATAAAAAAGGTTTTACAAAGTTGAAATATTCTGTCAGTTTTTGTTTGTCGCCTTCATAAGTAAAATGAACCTGACCAATTTTTTCTGTACCTAATATAGTCGTTTTAAATCCGCCACGAGTGCCCCAAAATTTTGCAGCTTTACTAGCGGCAGCCACTACAGAACTTTCCTCAATAGCCATTGGCACTGTGTAATTTTTTCCGTTGATTGTAAAGTTTGGCGCAACTCCTAAAGGCAAATAGAAATTGGTAAGTGTATTTTCAATAAATTCATCATGTAATTTTTGAAGTGTTACATCCGAATTTAAGTATTGTTGTAAAACTTTAATTGCTTCTTTTGGGTTAACAAAATGTCTTTCTGCAATCCAATTTATTTTTTCTTCTTTACTTAGTTTTGAAAAACCTACTTTATTTTGAGTCATTAGTTTCGTATTGATTTGCAAAGGTAGTAAAAGTTAATTTTAAAGTGTTTTAATCCATTTTAAAAGTTTAGAATCAAAAAGTTCTTTATCTAATGGTTTTACCACGAAATCTACCATTCCAAGTTCTAAACATTTTTCTCTTTCACCCGTAAATATTCCAGCTGTTAATGCAATGATAATAGCTTTCGGGTTGATTTCTAATATTTCTTCAGCAGCTTCATAACCATTTTTAACCGGCATTTGAATATCCATTAAAACAATATGCGGGCTTTGGAATCTATATTTTTGTACTGCTTCTTCCCCATTTTCCGCTTCAATAATCATCGCATTTTTAAATTGTTTCGATATTAACGTTTTCGTTAAAAGCATATTAACCTTATTGTCCTCTACGATTAAAATTTTAATTTTTTTAGGATTTTCTAAATTGGTAATATTTTCTGGTTCAACAACTTCTATATTGGTATTACTATTTAAATTACTTAATTCTTTTTGTAAAGCATCAATTTTAAATGGTTTCAATAATATTTTAATTTTCTCATTTAGTAAATTTTCGATATTACTAGAAATAATTGGCTGCATGATATACAGATAAAAATTATCCGTTTTTTGAGCTAATAAAATTTGTTGCCATTGTGTTTCCGATAAAGAATGATAATCAACAAATAGCGCATCGTTTTCGTTTAAGTAAATTTCTTTAAACTTATTATGGTAAATACTATTGATTCCGTAAGTGTTAAGCAATTGATTTAAAAC
>CAMLRV010000011.1 GCA_946482495.1 uncultured Flavobacteriia bacterium | reverse complement strand
GCACTTTGGAATAATTATATTCCGAAAGATTTCAAAATTATTTTGATTAATAATAGTGGTGGTGGAATTTTCAGAATTTTGCCAGGACATCAAGAAAATGAAACGTTTAATACTTATTTTGAAACTTCTCACAACTTAACTGCAGAGCATTTGGCAAAAATGTATCAGTTTAAGTATGTTGCTGCAAGTAATGAAAAGGATTTAGAATCGGTTTGGAATTCTTTTATTAAAGATGACACAATACCAGCAATTTTAGAGGTTTTCACGCCAGAAAAATTGAACAATACTATTTTGTTGGATTATTTTAAGAGTCTTTAAACTTCATATAACTCAATTGGTAATTGATCTGGATCTTCGAAAAATGTAAATCTTTTTTGAGTAAATTCATCAATTCTAATGGGTTCTGTTTGAATGTTGTGATTCGATAAATTTTCAATCGCTTTTTCAATATTGTCCACTTCAAAAGCCAAATGGCGTAACCCACGCGCTTCAGGTTGTGACACTCTTTTTGGCGGATTCGGAAAGGAAAAAAGTTCAATGCAATAATTTCCATTTAGAGCCAAATCTAGCTTGTATGATTGTCTTTCTGTGCGATACACTTCTTGTGTGATTTCGAAACCTAAAATTTCAGTATAAAATTGTTTCGATTTCTCATAATCTGAACAGATAATGGCGATATGATGAATTTTTTTAAGCATTTTCAAGTAAACCTTTTTTTATTAAAACAATTTGACCTAAATGATAATAGGCGTGTTCAATCATTGCGTCAATATTTCTTTGATAGGTTCCGTATTTTTCATCTATGAAAACGGCTTCTAATTTTTCATCTGACATTTTTTCTACCAAACGCGCAAATTCTTCAGAATCCTTCCAAAATTTAGTTAGAAAATCATCCCAATCTTGTTGTAATTTCATTTCCGGAAAATCAAAGCTAAATTTATCTTTTATATCTAGTGTTCCACCATTCAAAACATTCAAAATCCCAGCAATGTAATAATGAATGTGCTGAGATAAAACTGCAATCGTATTGAAAGAATGAAACTTTTTTGTTGCCTTTTCCCAATCTAAACCTGTTAATTGATCTTTATAATTGGTGTTGGCTATCCAAGTTCCGTTTAAAATGACTTCTCTAAAACGAGAGGCGATTTGTTGTGATTTCATCATGTTTAATTAAATGTATACTTACTCTTGAACCAATGTGTCTTTTCGGATTAAATTACCCATTAAATCATATTTTGAAATTTCAAACGTATTTTCAAGTTTTTCAATTCCTGTTGTTTTTCCAAGATTTACTTTCTTTTCAATAAGTTTAAATTTATAGTTGTCGATATAATAGGTTTCAGATGTCATACTTAAATTACTTGTTAGCAGTTTCTTTTTTAAATTAAGTTCAATATTTCTCAATTCAATATTTCTGTCACAAACAAGAGATTTCGAAACGGAATTATAAAATAAACAAGTGTATGCTGAACCAAAAAATCCACCACTTGGAATCTCAATTAAAATATCATTGAAGCCATCTGAATTGATATCAATTTTTTGAAGATTTATACCATTTATTCCAATTTCAGAATCAATATTTTGAATTTTTTTATAATGTCCATTCGTAAATTCAAATACTTTTATTGCTGTAGAATCAATAATAATAGAAAATTTTTTATCTAGTAATTTAAATATCGAAATATATACTTGATTTTCGACTTCTTTTTCTAATGCATCGATATTTTTATAAAGTTCTAAAGATTTTTCAAAACTGGAACGGTATATTTTTAAAGAATCATCAGGCTGAGTTGAAGTGTCACTTAATTTATCATGGTAAATATAAAGTTCAATAATACTGTCATTTTCAGCCCTATTTGTTTCTGCAATTTTTTTTCCTTTGGAACTGCATCCAGTCAAAAGAATCAGGATAAATAAAAGAAATGCAGAGGGTTTCATTTGGCAGATTTAGTTGTAATTCTCAATTGTAAATATAAAAAAATCCCCAATTGTAATTGAGGATTTTGGTGTTATTTTTTCAATTTTTCAATCTGACTTTGTGCATACGATTTTGTTTCTTCATCGCCATACTTAGCCATTTTTTCGTAATATGCAATAGATGTTTTTTTGTCGCCTTTTAATTTATAACCGTGGGCAATATTGGCTAAAACAATGGTGTCTTTCGGATTAATTTTTTCTGCTTTAAGTAAAACTTCTAAACCTTTGTCGTATTCTTTTGTTAACAGATATGTTATCGAAAGATTGGATAAGCTTTCCACATGATCAGGGTAATATTTTAATACTTCGTTAGCAATATCACGCATATTCACAAGCAAAGCATCATCTTCGGTGTTATACAATTGCATTTGGTACGTTTGTAAGGAAGTAAGAAAAAACGCTTTTCCATCTTCACGCGATTTGTTATTTGTCCAAGTCCAATTATTATCGTTAGTTGAAGAATGTTTTACAGTTGTGATGATTTCTGTTGTAAATTCTTTCCAGTTTCCTAACATGCCAAGAACATAAATTTTTCCAAAACGCATATCCAATCTGTTAGGATGTAAGGCAATTCCTTGGTTGATTTTCGCTATTCCTTTTTCAACTTTATCATAATCATAATAAATTTTACTTCCCAAATATCCAACCTCTTTGCTTGTACTATCCGTTAAGACTAAATTTTCTCCAACTTGTTTTGATGTTGATACAGAAAGCACTTCTTTTCTCGCATTAACCACATAATAATTAAAATAGCTTGTAAATAATTCTGGATCTTTTGGATCAGATTTTTCCCATTTAATCAATGTTTTTAATTGGTTAACCGTGTCTTTGTTATCATAATGCTTTTTAAAATCATCTTGAAAATTTTGAGCAAAAATGAAACTTTGTACCAGTAGAAAGACGAATAAGATTTGAAATTTTTTCATGAAATGAAATGATTATTTAGCGTTTTTTACCGTCTTTAAATTTGAATTTTTCTACAGGGTTTTTCTTTGCTGGCTTTTTGTCTGTAAATTTTGGCTTTCCTCCTGGTTTTTTGTGGCTGTCAGAACTTTCTGTTTTAGGTTTTAATGGTTTTTTATCGCCTGTTTTTGGTTTGAAAGGCGATTTACCCGGAGTTCTTTCCGTTTGTGTTTCGAAGTTTTTGTGTGATTTGATTACTTCACGTGGATTTTTAGGATTTTCCTTAGTCCCGCGCAAATGAATGACCAATCCGTTTAAGAAATTACGTAAAACTTGGTCACCACAATCCATATAATTTGGGTGATTTTCTGCTCGGAAAATATCGCCTAATTCGCCTTTTGACATTTTGAAATCAACCAAATTTAAAATTTCAATAATTTGGTCGTCACGCAATTGTAAGGCAACACGTAGTTTTTTGAATATATCGTTATTGTTCATTTTTTATTTTTTATTGTTTAATTATTTGCCTTCGACTCCGCTCAGGCTGACATTCTTCTTAGAAAAGCCAAAGATACGCTTTTGCGAACGCATTTCGCCATAATTTTTCGTTATGTTCACCGTCTTTAATAATTACGGTTTTATTAAGCATTTTACATTCACACCTTTTCGAATTAATTAAGGTTTCCATTTCTTCCATATTAGCAACCATGTTTTCTTTATTTTCGTTGTCGCCACAGAGTAAGTAAATTTTGGTATTAAACTTGGGTGTGTTTTCCATTTTTTGGAAAATTTCTTCTTTATTTATCCAAAAAGCAGGTGAGAAGCAACCTACTTTTCCAAACACATCCGGATATTTTAAGACCGCATAAAAAGAAACCAATCCGCCTAAGGAACTACCCCAAATACAAGTATTATGCGCGTTTGTTTTAGTTCTGTATGTGGAATCAATTTGAGGTTTTAAGGTTTTTACGATGAATTCTAAATAAGCATCTGCTTTTCCGCCACCTCGTTTTTCATTTTTATAAGGTGTCATTTCTTCAAAACGTTTTTCATTTCCGTGTTCGATACCAATCACAATGACTTTCGCTTTCAAACTATCTAAAGTTTCGTCAATTTTCCATTCGTCACCAAAAGATGTGTCTTTGTCAAATAAATTTTGCGCATCATGCATGTAAATAACTGGATATTTTTGTGTCGATTTCTCATAATTTAATGGCAAATACACCCAAACTTTCTTTTTAGTTTGTAATTGTGGTGCATCCATTTCGAAAGTTGAATAACGGTTTTGTGCGTGTAATTGATTTGTGAAAAACAAAAAAAGTGCTAAGAATGGGCTTAAAAATCGTATCATTTTTTATATTTGAAGAATATTATAAAAGTAAGTATTTTGATGGAAACTACTCAAGAAAAAATAAGTTTGTTAAAAGAAATGATTGCATTTGCTCTTGTTGATGGGGAATTGCATGATAGAGAATATGATTTTATTGAAATCGTAGCTCAAGAATTAGGAATAGACAAGTCTACGATGCTGAAATTATATGAAAACAAAGGTGAAGTTCAAGTCATAAAAGATGAACTGAACAGAATTTGCCAGTTTTATCGTTTGGCTTTGTTAATGCGTTGTGACGACGTTTTGCACGAAAGAGAAACGGTGAAAATTAATGAAATCGGAATTAATATGGGCTTGAATCCGTATGCCATGAAACGCGCATTAAAACTTATTGAAGAATCGCCAAATCATATGGTAGATGGAGAAACGTTGATTGCTATGTTTAGTGAGCAGTTGAATTAAGGTTTAAGCGACAAGTAAAAAGTAAAAAGAGCCAAGTAAAAAGAGCCAAGTTTGTAATTTGAGTAATTAAAATTTTTTACTGAACACTAAAAACTGAATACTGACGACTTTTAAACAATTGGAACCCAAACTTCTTCTTCGCTTTCTGGATTTTCATGACCTAAGTAATTATCGCCAAGAACTTCAAAATGAGCATTATTGGCTAAACTATAACCCGATTTTGGTAACCATTCTGCGTAAATATATTGCGCCGTTTTAGCAAACATTTCTGAATTTCCTTTATGAAGAAAAACAGCGTATTTTCCTGCTGGTAATTCTAATTTTTCAAATCCATTCGGAATGGTTGAAAAATCTTTAACTTCCACAGCCGCCCATTTGGTAAAAACAGTTTCTGGAGTAAATGCTGCAAAATAATTTTCAGGATATAATTGTAAAGAGAATAAATCGGCACTAACTGCGTTTGTAATTTCTTTTAAACGCGGCATGAATAATTTCCAAATGGTTTGCGTTTTATTGTCAAGCAATGACATTTCTATAGAGAAACCAATTAATTTTTTTGGTGCTACTTGTATAATTTTAGGAGTCGTCATGAAATTATTTGCCTTTAATTCTAATCCAAAGTTTAGATAAAATTTCGTTATAATTGGTTATTGCTTTATCTTCTGTTTTGTAGCTGCCATCAGCTTCAAAGACTAAAGGAAAAAAGAAAACAGCTTTGTCGTTTTCTAAACTTATCGGTCCAAATTTAGTTCCATAAATACACATTTTTCCATTTTCTTTTCTGGCTAATTCATAACCTTCAGTAAAATTAAAAAAGGGTTCTAAGACATCAATTTTTTTCTTCTCACTTATAAATGCTGTATCGTTTTTCTCAAAATGAAATTCCTTTGGAAGTTGCTTGTCTAATAAACTATAATCGCTATAGTATAAACCATCTTTAGTTTTGATAATGGCTTCCCAAAGTATGGTGTTAAATGGAGTAGGGACAACTTTTATTTTTTCGTAAGTAATATGTTTGGCTTCTAATTGTTTTTCAAAGATGTTTTTTACATATAAATTGATTATTAAACCTAAAACCAAATATCCAGTAGAAAGAAGTAATGAATAACGAATAATTTTTTGTCGATTTGGATTTGATTTTTTCATAATACCTAATGTGATTGTTGCGATTAACAACCAAATAGTATACAAAGGATCAATTACAAAAACATTGTCAAAAGAATAAAAGCTTTTACTTAACGGATAAAATATTCTAGTTCCATAAGTGGTGCATAAATCTAATAAAGGATGCGTAAATAGTGCTAAAAAACAAGCCCAAACCCAAGAAATATAACTCGATTTGTACTTTTTGGAAAGGAGTTTACCTGCTAATAAACTTAGAAGTATGGAGAAAAATATGGAATGTGAAAACGCTCTATGAATGGATAATTGTTGAATACTGTCAAAAAACGGATTTAATAAAACATCTAAATCAGGAATTGTTCCTAAAACAGCTCCAAATACTAATGATTTTTTGCCAATCTCTTTATCTTTTACAAGCGCAAATGTAATTGCGCCTAAAACAACTTGTGATAATGAATCCATAGTTTTGGATTTTATTTTACATCAATTAAAAATTCATGGCTGAATCTTTCGTCTTTTTTTCCTTTAAAGCTAACTATTAGATGATATTTGTCATCTTTTAAATATTCTGCTTTAGGAGTTGCAATCCAATATCCGATATTTTCATCATGATTATAGTCGGAAAATTTTAAAGATTTACCAATAGCCATTGTTTTTGTAATGTCAATGTTTTTGAATATCACTTCAATTTTATTTTCCTTTTCTAATTCTAAATATCCTTTATCTAACTTAACTTCAACAGTATAATTACCTTCTTTATATATCAAATTGCTTTTCTCTTGTGCTGAAATTACAGTTGAAAATAGTATAAAAAAATAAATTATAATCTTTTTCATAGTTATGTGTTGAATATTTTAAAAGAATTTAAACGTAAATCCCAAATCTAAAATCGTAAATTATGAAACCGGTTCTGCGTATAAATCGAATTCTGTAGCATCGATGATTTTCAAATCTACGAAATCTCCCGTTTTTAAATAGAATTTTGTGGCGTCAATTAATACTTCATTGTCTACATCTGGACTATCAAATTCTGTTCTTCCAACAAAATGTTGTCCTTCTTTTCTATCGATCACACATTTGAAAGTTTGTCCGATTTTTTCTTGATTCAATTCCCAAGAAATTTGCGCTTGAATGTCCATAATTTGCGCAGCACGGTCTTGTTTTACTTCTTCAGGAACATCGTCAACTAAATTAAAAGCATGTGTATTTTCCTCATGAGAATAGGTGAAACATCCTAAACGTTCGAAACGCATTTCCTCCATCCAGTTTTTCAAGATTTGGAAATCTTCTTCTGTTTCTCCAGGATAACCTACAATTAACGAAGTTCTGATGTTCATTTCAGGAACCAACGCTCTAAATTCTTGAATTAATTTAGTCGTTTTTTCTTGAGTAGTTCCACGACGCATTGATTTTAAAATGCTATCAGAAATATGTTGTAATGGAATATCTAAATAATTACAAATTTTTGGTTCGCGTTTCATTAATTCTAATACATCCATTGGGAAACCAGTAGGGAAGGCGTAGTGTAAACGAATCCATTCAATTCCTTCTACTTTTACTAAGTTTTCTAAAAGTTCCGCTAAGTTTCTCTTTTTATATAAATCTAAGCCGTAATACGTTAAATCTTGGGCGATTAATATTAATTCTTTTACGCCGTTTTTAGCTAATTTTTCAGCCTCAATCACTAAATGTTCAATTGGTGTCGATTTGTGTCCACCTCTCATCAAAGGAATCGCGCAAAAACTACACGGTCTGTCGCAACCTTCAGCAATTTTTAAATAAGCATAATTTTTTGGAGTAGTAGTTAAACGTTCTCCAATTAATTCGTGTTTGTAATCGGCTCCTAAAGCTTTTAATAATAAAGGCAATTCAGTAGTTCCGAAATATTGATCAATATTCGGAATCTCTTTTTCTAAATCTGGTCGGTAACGTTCCGATAAACATCCTGTTACAAAAACTTTATCAACTAAACCTTGTTCTTTTTTATCGGCATATTCTAAAATTGTATTTACCGATTCTTCTTTAGCATTATCAATAAAACCACAAGTGTTGATTACAATAATGTTTCCCTCGTCTTTTTTGGCTTCATGTGTCACTTCTTTTCCGTTAGCACGAAGTTGTCCCATTAAAACTTCACTGTCATATACGTTTTTAGAACAACCTAAAGTAATGACGTTAATTTTATTTTTCTTTAAAGACTTGGTTCTCATAGTTTTGAGTTTTTATTTTGAAAATGAGTGCAAAATTAATAAAAAAATGTCGCTTAACTTGAAGTTAGGCGACATTTCTGAAATTTTTGTGATTTTGTTTAGAAATTAATCACGTATGTTAAGGTAACATTATTGTTGTAATTTTTAATTCTAGCTGGGTCATTAAGCCCTGAAGATAATAAAGCTTCTGTTCTAGCGCGGTGTTCATTAGTGTATGAAATGTCTAATTTTGAGTTTCCAAAATTATAACCTAAACCACCAGAATAGCTCATTAAGTCTCCTAATGGAAGGTCAACTTTGTATGGACTTTGTTCAAAACGGTAACCTCCTCTTAAACTCCATTTTTTGATTTTATATTCACCACCTAAGCGAAGTTCGTAAGCATTTTGTAGTTCGTTTTTCATTTGCGTATTTAAACTACTGTAAATGATTTCATTTTTAGGTTTAAATTGTGTTTTTGAGTAATCTTTAATAGAATAATCAACACTTAATAATCCTTTTTTTCCAAATAAAACGGTTGCACTTCCAGTTAATTTACTTGGAGTTTGGATTTTGTAAGCTGGATATACATTAACTGTGTTCGGATTTACGTATGCTTGATTCATTGAGCTGTCTGAAGCATCGAAATAACTTGATGAAATGGTTTGTGTTAATTCATCATTTAAGCGGTACCAAGTTGGTGTTTCGTATGCCACACCAATTCGAACATTTTCTGTTGCTTTATAAATTGCTCCTAAATTCATAGAGAATCCTGAACCATACGTGTATAATTCGTTATTAAAACGAGCTGCATCAATACTATATCCAGAAGTGTAAAAAGGGTTAATGTTGCTTTCGTATAATGAAGATGTTTTTAGGTAATCTGTGAAATGGAAATTCATATTGATACCTAAATATAATTTATCTTGGTAAGCACCCGAAAAGTTAGCTGTAAATTTTCCGTTATATCCTTTAGATTGAATCGTGTTTTTGTGATAATAATTCCCTCCTGAAGGAACATTCGAATAATAACTATCTCCAATAGCGTCGTATTCAATCATATAGGAATCATAACCTAATAAGGCTTGTTGGTCAATAAAGTCTAAATCTGCATAATAAGCACCAGCAATATTACCAGATCTTGCATTTGCAAATCTTAAGAAATAGCTATCCATTGAGTTGTATGGATTCACTCCTTCGCTTACTACAAAATCATCAAAATTATTGGCATTTTCATAATTTAAACCAATTGCAAATTTTTTCCAACCACTTTTCGCAGCATTGTCGTTAAAAATGAAAACCGCTCCTAATTGATTGACATCAAAAGTATTTTCTTCTGATTTTACATTGGTGCCGAAGTAACTTGCACTATTACTTTTGTTGAAGCTAGATAACGAAACTGCAGCTTGATTATAATTGAAAATTGATGAACCAGCTGGATTTATATTCATTGATGATAAATCACCGCCAATAGCTCCGAAAGCACCACCCATTGCCCTGAAACGAGCTGAACCGTTTAAATTTTGGACACCATATCTTAAGGCATCACTCATGGTAGTTTCTTGAGCATTAGCCATGAAAGCACCACCTATTAATAAGGAAAGTAATATCTTTTTCATAGAATTAATTATTTGTTTTAAAAACCTGTTTGAGTAAATCGAACAGGTTTTCTGAATTTATTTTTGTTATCTTCCACCACGACCGCCTCCGCCGCCAGATCTTCCGCCTCCCATAGAGCCACCGCCACCGAATCCGCCAGAGCTTCTTCCGCCGCCGAAGTCTGAGCTTCTAGGTGTTGAAATTGTTCTAGGTGATTCACTTCTAGGTGTATTGTAAGATCTTGGTTCTGAAGATTGACTTCTTGGAGTTCCTGTATTGTTATTTGTTCTTGGTTGAGAAATTATAGCTCTAGGTTCTGAAGTTTGAGTTCTAGGTGTTCCAATATTTGAGTTTCCTCTAGGATTTGAAATTGCTCTCGGTTCTGAGGCTTGAGTTCTAGGGGTTCCAATTGCACTATTTCTTGGTTGTGAAGCCTGAGTTCTAGGTGTTCCAATAGCATTGTTAGTTCTTCCAGATGTATATCTTCCAGAATTTCCACTTCTATTGATGTATCCTCCGCGAGGACCATCATTATAAGCTACGTTTCTACCTCTGTAACCTCCATAATAACCATTATACCAGCCGCCACCATATCCGTAGTAGCCACCATAACCCCAGTATGGACCGTAATAACCGCCGTACCAGCCATTATATCCCCAGCCACTTCCATACCAGCCATTTCCATAATAACCACCCCAATATCCGTTACCCCAATATGGTCCGTAATAACCTCCATACCAATTGTTGTAACCCCAATATCCATTTCCGTACCATCCGCTATAATATGGGCTGTAGTATCCTCCCCAGTTATATACGTTTACAGTAGTGTTTCCAGTTTGATTTTCACCCCAACCTGCATATCTAGTATTAGATTCTTGAACATAAACAGTATCTTGAGTCGATTTGTAGCTATCTACATCTGTAAAAACTTCAGTTGGACCAAAATCTTGTTCCATGTCTTTAAATTGTTGAGCATATTTATTGTTTGAAGCAACATTTTCATTTTGTTGTTCGTATCTAACAGTTTTGTCAGGTCCGTAAACCCCATCGTTGTCATAATAAGACGAATTTTGATATGAACCACAAGCAGTCACTGTGATTGCACCAACAAATAGACTTAAAAATCTAAGTGTTTTTAGCTGAAAAATGTAATTTGTTTTCATATATAGTAAATTTTATTGTTGGTCTTTACAAAATTAAGTAGTTTTGTACCACTAAATTAATACAAATAAAACAAATTTTGTGCCAATATTATAAAAATGAGTAAAAATTTAACAACTAGAAGCGAAGATTATTCTGCATGGTATAATGAATTAGTCGTAAAGGCTGATTTGGCAGAGAATTCTGGAGTAAGAGGTTGTATGGTAATTAAACCATACGGTTATGCAATTTGGGAAAAAATGCAAGCGGAATTAGACAAGATGTTTAAGGAAACTGGTCATAGTAATGCGTATTTCCCCTTATTTGTTCCGAAAAGCATGTTTGAAGCGGAAGAGAAAAATGCAGAAGGTTTTGCTAAAGAATGTGCAATTGTTACTCATTATAGGTTAAAGAATGACGAAACCAAACCTGGGAAATTAATGGTTGATCCAAATGCGAAGTTAGAGGAAGAATTAATTGTTCGTCCGACTTCTGAAGCAATTATTTGGAGTACATATAAAGGATGGGTGCAATCATATAGAGATTTACCATTACTAATAAACCAATGGGCAAATGTGGTGCGTTGGGAAATGAGAACACGTTTGTTTTTAAGAACGGCTGAATTTTTATGGCAAGAAGGTCATACAGCTCATGCCACTAAGCAAGAAGCGTTAGATGAAACGGTACAAATGATGAATGTTTATTCAGATTTCGTGCAGAATTTTATGGCAATTCCGGTTGTTAAAGGTGTGAAAACAGAAACGGAGCGTTTTGCAGGTGCTGATGAAACTTTTTGTATTGAAGCATTAATGCAAGATGGAAAGGCTTTACAAGCGGGAACATCCCACTTTTTAGGTCAAAATTTTGCGAAAGCCTTTGATGTGAAGTTTACAAATCAAGAAGGAAAACAAGAACATGTTTGGGGAACTTCATGGGGAGTATCAACTCGTTTAATGGGTGCGTTAGTAATGACACATTCAGATGATAATGGATTGGTGTTGCCTCCAAATGTGGCGCCAATTCAAGTGGTTATTGTGCCGATTTTTAAAACGGATGAAGAATTACATAGAATTTCTGAAGTGGTAAATGGGTTAGTGGCACAGTTTAAAAAACTAAACATTTCAGTAAAATTCGATAATAGAACGACTCAAAAACCAGGATTCAAATTTGCAGAATGGGAATTAAAAGGAGTTCCGGTTCGTATTGCAGTTGGTCCGAAAGATTTAGAGAATGGAACTTTTGAAGTAGCGCGTAGAGATACATTAACAAAAGAAGTGAAACCGGCAGAAGGAATTGTGTCTTATATTCAGGATTTATTAGAGCAAATTCAACAAGATTTATTTAATAAAGCAGTAGATTACAGAACAGCTCATATGACAGAAGTAAATTCTTTTGAGGAGTTTAAAGATGTTTTAGAAAATAAAACTGGTTTTGTATCTGCACATTGGGATGGAACAGCAGAAACAGAAGAAAAAATTAAAGATTTAACGAAAGCGACTATTAGATGTATTCCTTTAGATAGAGTAGAGGAAGCTGGAGTTTGTGTTTTAACCGGTGCACCTTCAAAAGGAAGAGTGTTGTTTGCAAAAGCATATTAAGAATTTACGATTTACGATTTTGGATTTACGATTTTAGAATTGTGAATTAAAATTTCTTATTAAAAATTAGCTTTGTAAATCAGTTGTTTGCAAAGCTAATTGAAAAAAATACAAAAAATTTACAACGAGTTCTTGCAAGAATAAAAAATAGTTGTATTTTTGCACTCGCATTACAGAAAATATGCAATGGTCCGTTCGTCTATCGGTTAGGACGCCAGGTTTTCATCCTGGTAAGAGGGGTTCGATTCCCCTACGGACTACTAAATTAGTTTTGAAATAGTTTTATAAAACAAATGTGAAGTGTCTCTCCTTTTGTTTTGTTAGTTAAAACTGAAGTGATTGGTTTTTAAAATTCAATTGTGGGAGGTTTTTCTAGTTTTTACTAATAAGTAAATAAAGTTATTACAATTTAAAAATTAAGAAAATGGCAAATCATAAGTCAGCTTTAAAAAGAATCAGAAGCAACGAAAAGAGAAGAGTATTAAACAAATACCAACACAAAACTACACGTAATGCTATTAAAGCAATCCGTTTAGCAACTGTAAAAGCAGAAGCTGCTGCTAAATTACCTACAGTTATCTCTATGATTGACAAGTTAGCTAAGAAAAACATCATCCACGCTAACAAAGCTTCAAACTTAAAATCTAAGTTAACAAGACACGTTGCTGGTTTATAATTAGTAATGTAAATGATACAAAACCCATTCTGAAAAGAATGGGTTTTTTTGTTTAATATCGAAACTATTTCTACGTTTACATATAAAAATTATAAACTGATGAGTAAGTCAAATCAAAGTAAAGTTGTTTCATTGTTGATTTTAGTTTTGAGTTTAATGTTCTTTTTTGTGCCATTAGATATGCAGTGGGATGAAATAAGAGAAAAATATTACCCCTCGTTTGTTTATGAATATGCTGAAACTTTAATTATTCATTTAACTTTTCTGTTTTGTTTAGTTTTAAATTACGTAATCAAATCAAAATTTGTATATCGTGTTACGACTTTTGTTTTATTTATAATTGCTGTTTTTTATTTTTTATTTGCAGTAATGCATTGTGATTCGAAAAGCTGGTACGCAGTTGGGTTTCCTTATTTGTCTGGTTTTTTACCACTAGTTTTATATAGAATGTACTTAGGGAGAAAAATAAAAGAATAATTTTTTAAATTCTACGTTATTTCGTTATACAAAATTCAACGTTGAATTTTGAACTTCTCAGATTTTCTTCTGAAATTTTCCTTTTCTAGACTAGCCGTGGGTGCAGCGGCATCCTCCGAATGATAAAAACAAGTGGTTAACGTAGTTTTTACATCTCGGAGATATAGCGAAAGACGCGACTTGTAGTGTATTGAAAATCAATAAGTTTGCTTTAAAATGCACTTAATAAAAATATAACAATAGATGTTTGATTATCAAGATAATAAATGTACCTTTGCACTTTCAAAAAAAGAACATATGTCATCTATTAGAAACATTGCAATTATTGCTCACGTTGACCACGGTAAAACTACTTTGGTTGATAAAATTATGTATCACTGTCAATTATTTCGTGATAACGAAAACACTGGAGATTTAATCTTAGATAATAACGACTTAGAGCGAGAAAGAGGTATTACAATTACTTCTAAAAACGTTTCAGTTACTTACAAAGGAACAAAGATTAATATTATCGATACTCCAGGTCACGCCGATTTCGGTGGAGAAGTAGAACGTGTATTGAACATGGCTGATGGTGTATGTTTATTAGTAGATGCTTTTGAAGGTCCGATGCCTCAAACGCGTTTTGTATTACAAAAAGCGATCGACTTAGGTTTAAAACCTTGTGTGGTTATTAATAAAGTAGATAAAGAAAACTGTACTCCAGAAGAAGTGCATGAAAAAGTTTTCGACTTAATGTTCGAATTAGGTGCTACTGAAGCGCAGTTAGATTTCCCGACGGTTTATGGTTCTGCTAAAAACAACTGGATGTCTACAGATTATAAAAATCAAACTGAAAATATTGAGCCATTGTTAGATATGGTTTTAGAACATGTGCCAGCTCCTAAAGTTTCTGAAGGAACGCCGCAAATGTTAATTACTTCTTTAGATTTCTCTGCATTTACAGGTCGTATTGCTATTGGAAGATTAGAAAGAGGGGTTTTAAAAGAAAATATGCCAATTTCTTTAGTTAAAAGAGATGGTACTATAACAAAATCTAGAATTAAGGAATTACATACTTTTGAAGGTTTAGGTCGTAAAAAAGTAGAAGAAGTAGTTGCTGGAGATATTTGTGCTATTATTGGTGTAGAAGGATTTGAAATTGGAGATACAATTGCAGATTTTGAAAACCCAGAAGCTTTGCAAACTATCGCTATTGATGAGCCAACAATGAGTATGTTGTTTACAATTAACGACTCGCCATTCTTTGGTAAAGAAGGTAAATTTGTAACTTCTCGTCATATTAGAGAGCGTTTAGAAAAAGAATTAGAGAAAAATTTAGCTATGAGAATGGCTGAAACTGATTCTGCTGATAAATTTATGGTTTTTGGTCGTGGTGTATTACACTTATCAGTTCTTATTGAAACAATGAGAAGAGAAGGTTACGAATTACAAATTGGTCAGCCACAAGTAATCATCAAAGAAATTGATGGCGTTAAATGTGAACCAATTGAAGAATTAACAATTGATTTACCTGAAAGCGTTTCTGGTAGAGCTGTAGAATTTGTTACTTTACGTAAAGGTGAAATGCTTTCTATGGAAACAAAAGGTGATCGTATGGTTATTGTTTTCAATATTCCTTCTCGTGGAATTATTGGATTACGTAATCAATTATTAACAGCTACTGCTGGTGAGGCTATTATGGCACACCGTTTTATTGGATACGAACCATACAAAGGAGAAATTTCTGGACGTAACAAAGGTTCTTTAATTTCTATGGAAAAAGGAAAAGCTATTCCTTATTCATTAGATAAATTACAAGATAGAGGTAAATTCTTCGTTGAGCCAAATGCTGAAATTTATGAAGGTCAGGTTATTGGTGAAAATTCTCGTAGTGATGATATGTGTGTAAACGTTACGAAAGAGAAAAAACTAACAAACGTTCGTTCTTCTGGAAATGATGATAAAGCAAGAATTATTCCTCCAATTATTTTCTCATTAGAAGAAGCATTAGAATACATTCAGAAAGATGAATATGTTGAGGTTACACCAAAATCTATTCGTTTAAGAAAAATTTATTTAACTGAAAACGATAGAAAACGTTTCAAAGTATAATAAGTTTATATAACTATTCAAAACCACGAATTTCATTTGATGTTCGTGGTTTTTTTATTTGTAGGAATTTGCATATCCATCATTTTAAAAATGACTAACTTTGTATAAGAAAAGTAATGTTATGGAAATTAAATTAAAAACGGGAATAGATAGATTAGAGTTTGGGATGACTCCAAAATACGTAGAAGCTTTATACGGTAAGCCGAATAAAACTTTTATCGATGATGAAAATAATACCATTTATGTATACAATAAAGAGAAGATGAAATTGACTTTTTATGTAGATGAAGATTTGAAACTTGGTTATATTACCACTACTAATCCGGAGATAAAATTGTTTGGTTCTTCTGTAATTAACAAACCTTGGGATTTGGTAAACGGCGATTTAGCAATCAATAAAATTACCAGTTTTGAAAAGGATTCTGAAGAAGGAGTTGATATTTATTTTAACGAAGACAATTGGTTGTTTTTCCACGTGGATTACAATGAAGTAGTTGAAGTAGAAGTAGGTGCTATTATTAATAATAAAGACGAATTTGAATGGAAATTTAAAGGATAAATATTATGAAATCGCATTTGTCAACAAGTTATATATGTAAATGCATATAATAAATTGAAGCGATCACATATTTGTCCACTAAACAATAAATTTAATAAATATGAAACCTGTAACTAAAATTTTAATTGGAATTCTGTTGCTAATTACACTTATTCCTATTCGATTAGGATTGCAAAGTTGGTTTGGTCAGGCAAGTTTAAGTGAATTTTTTGGTTTTGCAACACCAACTCCAGATTTAGAAAAACTATTTATTGTAACTGGTGGTTTTGTTTTAACTTTAGCGGTATTCCAAATTTTAGCCATTATGTGGTTAGTAAAAGGGAAAAAAGATGGTTTTATTTTAGCGGCAATTGTGGGTTATACTTCTATAATTAGAGGTATAATTATGTTTTTTCTGTTGGGAATGAAAACTACAAATGATATCGTAATTAGTGTTATACCGATTGTAATTGGTTTACTAATTGCAGTACTTGCGAATTTGGCAAGAGAAAAAGAAAAAGGACCGGCACTATAATAAGTTGGTTTTTATTTCAACATAAACTTTTCTTTTAAGAATTTAATTGCCAAAGCATTAGCTTCTGTGGCTGCTTTTTCGTCAAACTTTGGATTGCTCGGATTGGCGAAAGCATGTGTCGCCTCGAAAATTTTATAGTTTAAAGTTTTGTTGGCTGTTTTCATATTGGCTGCAAATACTTCAATGATTTCTTTAGAAATCCATTCTTCTGTGGCGAATAAGCCTAAAACCTCACAATTTAGGGTTTTCAATTTTTCTACATCTTGAACCGGCATTCCGTAATACATTACCGAACCAATAGCTTGGTTTTTACATAAAATAGCCGATTTTAATGACCAGCCGCCACCAAAACACCAACCAATACTTGCTATTTTTGCTTTTTTCCCAACAAAATCTATAGCGCCATTTACAATGTTTTCTAAACGTTTTTCGCTTGCGCCTTGCATGTATTTAGAAGCATCTTCGCGAGTGGTGGCTACTTTACCATCATACATGTCAATGGCTAAAACATTTACATTTCCACCCATTTCATTAAATAAAATATCCGATTGCTTTTTGATATAATCGTTTAATCCCCACCATTCTTGATAAACAAATAACCATTTTTTAGATTTGGTTTTCGATTTAACTAAATATCCATTTGCATTAGTAGAATCGGCTGTTTTAAAGGAAATCATTTCACCGCCAACTAACGAATGGTGTTTGTATTCAAGTGGG
This sequence comes from uncultured Flavobacteriia bacterium, assembly GCA_946482495.1. The sequence goes on along the minus strand of CAMLRV010000011.1, from coordinate 6,307 downwards.
ATTTGATGTGAAGCAATAAAGTTTTTGTCGGAAGTAAATGCTGCCATATTTCCTTCTTTAGAAGTAAATGTCAATTGACAACAACTTTGAGAATATGAAGTTACAGAAAATAATATAATCAAAAGTGATAAGAATAACTTTTTCATAATGATGAATTTTGTAATTGTGTTTCTCAAAATTACGAATAAAAAAAACACGCCAGAAGCGTGTTTCGTATTTTTAATTATTTACTACTTTCTTTTGAGAAGCGTAAATGAAATAGAATCCTAAAATTATGAAAGGAATACTAAGCCATTGACCCGTTGAAAGGGCATTAAATATTGACATTTTTTCAAAGCCACCTTGACTATCTTTTACAAATTCAACAAAGAATCGAACCGACCAAAGTAATACTAAAAAGGTTCCGAACAATAATCCTGGTTTGTTTCTAGCGTCTGTTCTCCAATACATATAAAATAAGATGAAAAATACAGGAACATATAAAATAGCTTCAAATAATTGTGCTGGATATCGATAAGGAATTTTATCTAAAATTTCTTTAAACTGAATGTCTTTGGCAATCGCATTATAAGCCTGATTTCCATCTGGAATATTCGTTAATTGAGCTGCTAATTGTGGAGGCAAATTATCTTCTCCTTTGATGAATTTCATAGCCATGAAACTATCTTTTGAAGTTACTTTTCCGAAAATTTCAGAATTCATAAAATTCCCTAAACGAATGAAAACCGCACCAGAAGCAACAGGAATTACAATTCTATCTAAAATCCATAATAAAGGACGTTGTAATACTTTGGTTTTGATGTAATACATCGTAATGATGATGGCAATGGCGGCACCATGACTCGCTAATCCGCTAAAACCTGTGAAATGTAATTCTGGTTTAGTACTAATAGGTAATAAAATACTTAATGGATCTTGGGTGAATAATTCTGGTTGATAGAAAAGTACGTGTCCTAATCTTGCACCAAGCATTGTTGCTACAATGGTATAAACAAAAAGTTTGTCTAATTTTTCAACCGATTCATTTTCTCTTTGAAAGATGAATTTCGTAATATACCATCCAATTGCAAAAGCTGCAACCCAGGTTAAACTGTAAAAACGAATCATGAAAAAACCTAAATCGATACCTTCTGTTGGATTCCAAATCATATTTTAATGTTTATAGTTTTTGGTTTATTGTTTATTGAAAATTATTAATTATCCATTTTCAATTGTTAATTGTATTTTACGGAACCGGATCATAACCACTTCTTCCCCAAGGATGACAACTTGAAATTCTTTTAATGGCTAACCAACTTCCTTTTATTAATCCGTGTTTTTCCAAAGCTTCTTTACTATAACTAGAGCAAGTAGGAGAGAACCTACATGTTGCGGGCATCAAAGGAGAAATGATAATTTGATAAAATCGAATCAATACGATAAACGGAAAAATTAAAATTTTCTTCATAATTTCTCAATATCACTTTTATCTTTTTACTTTTTCCTTGGCTCTTTTTTACAAAGTAAAACTCGTACCTTCTTTTCCGTCTTTCAACTGAATGTCTAAAGCTGCTAATTTATCTCTAATTTCATCAGATAAAGCCCAGTTTTTATTGGCTCTAGCTTCCATTCTCATTTCGATAAGCATTTCAATAACACTTCCTAATTTATTGTTGTTTCCTTCTGCTTTTTTGCTTGTTAATCCTAAAACATCAAAAACAAAAATGTCTAAAGTTGCTTTTAATTCGGCTAAATCTTCAGAAGTAATGGTTTCTTTTTTATCATTCAATACATTGATAATTCTAACCGCCTCAAATAATTGCGCAATTAAAATAGTGGTATTGAAATCGTCGTTCATCGCATCATAACAAGCTTTTTTCCAACTTGTAATATCAACAGATGAAGTTGAACTCGTTTCAATTTTTGGTAACACATCAATAGCTTCCATCAAACGGTTGTAACCTTTTTCACTCGCCACCATCGCTTCGTTTGAAATATCTAAAACCCCACGATAATGCGCTTGCATAAAACAAAAACGCACCACACTTGGATCGAAAGCTTTCTCAAAGAAGTCATTCTCACCTTCAAGTAATTCCATTGGTAAAATATAATTTCCAGTGCTTTTACTCATGCGTAAACCATTCATCGTAAGCATATTCGTGTGCATCCAATAATTAACTGGATTTATGCCATTGCAAGCCGTTCCTTGTGCGACTTCACATTCATGATGCGGGAATTTTAAATCTAATCCACCACCATGAATATCAAAAGTTTCCCCTAAGTATTTTGTGCTCATGGCAGTACATTCTAAATGCCAACCAGGGAAACCAGCTCCCCAAGGAGAATTCCAACGCATAATATGTGCTGGAGAAGCATTTTTCCAAAGTGCAAAATCTTGTGGATTTTTCTTTTCGTTTTGACCGTCTAAATCTCTAGTATTGGCAAATAATTCGTCAATGTTTCTATTGCTTAATTCACCATAATTTAAACCTCTTTTATTGTATTCTAATACATCAAAATAAACCGAACCCTGACTCTCATAAGCAAAACCTGTTTCAATTAATTTTTGTGTCAATTCAATTTGTTCAAGAATGTGGCCGGTAGCTGTTGGTTCAATCGTTGGTGGTAAGAAATTGAATGTATCTAAAACTTTATGAAAATCAACTGTATATTTTTGTACAATTTCCATAGGTTCTAACTTTTCTAAACGCGATTGTTTTACGAATCTGTCATTATCCACATCACCATCATCTGTTAAATGTCCAGCATCTGTAATGTTTCGCACATAACGAACCTTATATCCTAAATGCAATAAATAACGGTAAATCATGTCAAAACTCATAAAAGTTCTCACATTTCCTAAATGCACATTGCTATAAACCGTTGGTCCACAAACATACATACCAATTTGACCTTCGTGAATAGGAGTGAAATTTTCCTTTTTACCAGACAATGAATTGTAAACTTGTAGTGGATTAGTTTTGTAAAGCTGCATTTTGTTTAATTTATTATTGCTTATTGTTTTTTTTGAAGCTATTCCTGCTTTTCGTTCCAATCTTTTTATTTCTTGGTTTTGTCAACCATCAAATAAAAAGGATTTCCACTTCAATCAGGGCTAGGGTTATGTTAATTGTTCTAGCAATCTGGGCTAAAAATTAAAATCTTGTATCTAATTTGATGAAATCTAAAAATTCTTTTTTTACATTTTCATCTTTGAATTTTCCGCCATATTCTGCAGTTACAGTACTGCTATCAATGTCTTTAATTCCTCTTGAATTCACACACATGTGTTTTGCATCGATGATACAAGCAACATCTTCAGTATTTAAAACACTTTGTAATTCTTTTACAATTTGAATGGTTAAACGCTCTTGAACCTGTGGTCTTTTTGCGTAATATTCTACAATTCGGTTCATTTTAGATAAACCAACTACAGTTCCGTTTGAAATGTAGGCAATATGTGCTCTACCATATATAGGTAACAAGTGATGCTCACAAGTAGAATAAACTACAATATTTTTTTCTACAAGCATTTCACCATATTTATATTTATTGTCGAAAGTAGAGGCGCTTGGTTTTTTGTTCGGATGTAATCCTCCAAATATTTCTTTAACAAACATTTTTGCTACTCTATTAGGTGTACCTTTCAAACTATCGTCTGTTAAGTCCATTCCTAATGTTACTAAAATATTTTCTACGTCTTTTTTTATGCTTGCAATTTTTTCTTCATCAGAAATAGCAAAGGCGTCTTCTCTTATTGGGTTGTGTGCACTTGTAGCAATGTGGTTATTGCCTATTTCGTCGTTATGTTCTTCGTTGTTAATCATTATACTTGTAATTTGCAAATTACTGCAAATATATACATTTCTAACCAATTTAGTTTTATAAATTTTGAATGGAATTTTGTTAACTTTTATTGTAATTTTTTTAAAGAATTAAATCGATAAAAAACACATTAATCCGACGAAAAGCAACAGATGTTGTTAAATTATTGTTTTATTAACTCAAACTTAAATTTTTTTATATTTTTGCTGATAACAATCAACTAATTACTTTAATTTATTTCATATAAAAATGAAAAACTTTATTTTACTACTACTTACATTTTTAAGCATTAATTTTGGCTACTCGCAGTCGTCTTGTAGTGATACCGAGCCTATATGTGCTGGTGGAATTACTCCAAGAGCTAGTTTGGCTGGTCCGAATTTAGGATCTCCAGGATGTTTAGGTTCGGCACCTAATGCAAACTGGTATGTTTTTCAAACCGGTTTTGCGGGTGACTTAGTTTTTAATTTACATCAAGGAAACAACCCACCTGCTTTAAATAATCAAGATATTGATTTTATTTGTTGGGGTCCATTTACAGCTGCACAAATGACAACAGCTTGTAATAATTTAGCAGATTTAACTGCGCCAGCTACTCCAAGTAATATTGTAGATTGTAGCTATTCTGCTTCTGCTACGGAAACAATTACAATTCCAAATGCTAATCCAAGTAGTTACTATATTTTATTAATTACAAATTTTTCTGGAGCAACTAATGGTCAGTTTGTAATGACTCAAACTAATGCTGGTGCTCCTGGAGCAGGTTCAACTAACTGTGATGTGGTTTGTGGGGTGAATTTAGGGCCTACATCTACTTCAATTTATCCTGACCCACCAGCAACTAATACGGTTTCAATTTGTGATGCAGCTATAACATCTCAAACTTTACATTGTAATTTTGAAAATCCGCCAGCAAATCAGGCAACTTTACCATATAAATGGTATCTTGATACTGGTTCTGGGTTTCAATTACAACCAGGTTTAACTACAAAATCTATTACTGTTACTCAATCGGGTACTTGGAAAGTTCAAGTTACACACCCTGATTGTTCTGTAGCTTCTGAAGATTCTGTAATTATTTATTTTGGTTCAACTCCAGTTTTAAACCAGCCACCACCACAATTGGGGCCACTTGGAGATTGTAATCCAGTTTTTGATTTAACATCTTTAATTCCTGCATTGTTAGCACCATTAAATCCTGCTGATTATACTGTGAGTTTCTTTACAGATTTAGGTTCATCAATTGTTTTTACTTATCCAGTAACTGGGAATATTCCAAATCCATCTTCGTTTTCAGTGTCATCAGATACCGTTATTTATGTGAGAGCTAGAAATAATACTTCTCCTGAATGTGTAGACCAAGATGATATTGCATTTTTATTAGATGTTAGATGTACAAATAATGCAACTGCAGTTGGTAATACGGTTTGTGTTGGAAGTTTTGGACAATTAACTTTTTCAGGACCTCCAGGTGCAGTAGTTACTTTTACTGAAGGTTCAAATACTTATAATGTTACTTTAAATGCTTCAGGTTCTTTTGTTTGGACAACACCAGCACCTTTAGCAACTACAACAAATTATACTGTAACAAATGTTGCGGCTGGTTCTCCAGTTGTAAATACTCCATTAAATAATCCAGCTACTATTACAGTTACTCCTTTGCCAGTTGTAACAAGTTTTACAGGAACAACGACAATATGTAATGGTTCATCAACGAATTTAGTTTTTGCTGGTACTCCAAATGCGACGATTACTTATAATAACGGAGCAACCAATTCAACAGTATTGTTGGATGCTACAGGTAATGCTACTGTGAGTGTATCTCCAACAGTAACAACAACTTATAATTTAGTGAGTATCGCATCATCAGGTACGCCTGGTTGTACAAATTCAGCAACTGGAAGTGTAATTGTAACTGTTAATAATCCACCAATTGCTGGTGTAGATGGAAATACTACTGTTTGTGAAACAAGTACTGCTGCTATTGATTTATTTAGTTTAATTACTGGAGAACAAGCGGGTGGAACTTGGTCGCAAACTACAGGATCAGGCGGAACGTTTAATGCTGCAGCAGGAACATTTACTCCAGCAGTAGGAGCAACAACTTCAACGTTTACTTATACAGTTTCAGGAGTAGCACCTTGTCCTAATGATACAAGTTTAGCTACTGTAAATATTAATCCTCAGCCTATTGCAGGTACAAATGGCAATACATTAGTTTGTGAGTCAAGTACTGTTGCAATTGATTTATTTAGTTTAATTACTGGAGAACAAGCGGGTGGAACTTGGTCACAAACAACGGGATCAGGTGGAACGTTTAATGCAGCAGCAGGAACATTTACTCCTGCAGTTGGAGCAACATCTTCTACATTTACTTATACATTAATTGGAGCTGCGCCTTGTGTGAATGCAACAAGTGTGGCTACTGTAAACATAACTGCTCAAGCTAACGCCGGTACAGATGGAAACACCTTAGTTTGTGAAACGAGTACGGCAGCTATAG
>CAMLRV010000010.1 GCA_946482495.1 uncultured Flavobacteriia bacterium | reverse complement strand
TCCATAAAAATATTTACCATTGGAGCTGTTTCCCCAACAATACCAGAATCTAACAAGAAAACTGCACCTTTACCATTTGCAGATTGACTCGGAATTCCGGCTGCTTCAATATTGTCTTTTGAATTGATTAAAATCGGTAAACTTAAGTAACTATTTAATGGATCTAAACCAGAACTTTTTCCATGGAAAAACGATTCCATATTGGAAAAAATTGCTTTTAACTGCAATAACTTTTCACGAGTTAAGTTTTCTAAAACCGTTATTTTATTGGTTGCATATTTATCATAAATAGCCGCCACTAAAGCACCACTACTACCTACTCCATAACCTTGAGGAATACTTGAATCAAAGTACATTCCGTTTGCAATATCGTTTTGTAAAACGTCAATATCGAAAGTTACCAAATCTGGTTGTTCTACTTGCAATTGTTTCAAATAAACTGCAAATTTTTCTAAACTTTGATTTGATTTTTTCGCATCATCTGTCAAATTTTCATCCGATTTTAATGCGCCTTTGTAAAAGTTATATGGAATAGAAAGTCCTTTAGAATCTTGAATGATTCCGTATTCTCCGAAAAGTAGAATTTTTGAGTAAAAAAGTGGTCCTTTCATGTTTATTTTAATTGACAATTAATAATTAACAATTGATAACTATTGTTTTTTTAGAAGTATTAATGATACTAATAAGTATTTTTAATATTTCAGTATTTTTATATTTTAAATTTTGAAACTCATCATTACTTAAATAATTTGTTTCATTAAGCAAATCTAACCAATATTCCGTTTCATTTGCTTCTTTCAATGAAATTGAAAGCTTATGTATGAAATCTGCTTTACTTTGCGCATGCTCTGCTTCACGAATATTTGCACCAATTGATGTTCCAGATCGTAATAATTGCTTTGACAAAACAAACTCTTTTTTACTCTCTAAAACCTTATAAAGATAAACTATTTCTTTGGCAAATTCAAACGTTTTCTCTTTTATTACATTTTTCTTCTCCATTATCAATTATTAATTATCCATTAATAATTGACTTCCGTCTCCAATTTCGTCGCAAATATACTGACCATTTTGACAATAGCCAACTAATTCGTTTTGAATAAATTGCAATACTTTTTCTTTTACAGTTGACGGATACAAAACATGTACATTTGCACCAGCATCTAACGTAAAACAAACTGGAGTTTGTGTTTCGTTTCTAAAAGCCCAAATTTTATTGATAATTTCCAATGTATTGGGTTTCATCAAAATAAAATACGGCATTGAAGTCATCATCATGGCGTGTAATGTTAACGCTTCGCTTTCCACCAAACTCATAAAATCCGTTACATTTCCTGATTCTAATAACGTAACAATTTTCGCAATATTGTCGTGTGCTTGTTCAAAACGTTTTTCGGCATATGGATGATTATGCATCAAATTATGCCCAACTGTACTCGAAACTTGTTTTTCGCCCTTATCAACTAACAAAATAGTATCTTGAAAGTTATGAAAATTTGAATGTATAGTAGCAAATTCTACACCATATATGTCGGAACTATTTTTAATTGTTACATTTTCTCCCCAAGCTACCACATTTCCAACAATACTTCTACACGCACTTCCAGAACCTAAACGGGCTAAGAAAGACGCTTTTGCATAAAAATATTCGTCAGAAATTTCAGGTTGGATAGCTTTTTCCAAACTCATGATATTCATAGCAATTGCCGCCATTCCTGAAGCAGAAGATGCAATTCCTGAACTATGTGGAAATGTATTTTGTGTATCTATAGTGAAATGATAGTCTTTTAAATAAGGACAATAAGGATAAATTCTTTCGAAAAATTTTTGAATTTTTGGCTTAAAATCTTCTTTTGGTTTTCCTTCAAATAATAAATCAAAAGAAAAATTATCTTTTTCAGTTTTAGAAGCAATCGCAACTGAAGTAATCGTTTTACAATTTTTCAACGTAAAACTAATCGATGGATTGGCTGGAATTTGATCACCATTTTCCTTTTTTCCCCAATATTTTACTAATGCAATATTACTTGGAGCACTCCAAGAAAAGTTAGCCGTTTCTATTGAATTGTAATTTGAAAGAATGAAATCTTGATCCGTAAACATAAAATTATTTTTGACAAAGATAGAAAAGGAAGTTATATCTGAGAAGCTGGAAGTCGGAAGTTTTAAATATCTTTGATCAAATTTTGAAATAATGAAGAAATACCTAAGAATATCTTACTGCATAACTATTTGTTTAACGATTGGTTTTTTCTCAGGAAAAATTACTCAAGGTTCCATTGAGACTTGGTATCCAACCTTAGTGAAACCTGTGTTTAATCCACCAAATTGGATTTTTGCACCTGTTTGGATTATCTTATACATTTTAATGGGAATTTCGGCAGGTTTAATTTGGAATGAAATAGAAAACAAACAAAAAGAAGCTAAAATGGCGCTACAATACTTTGTCATTCAATTGGCATTGAACGCATTATGGTCTTATCTGTTTTTTGGATTACACAATCTATTATTATCTTCAATTGAAATTATTTTACTCTTATTAATCATTTTGGAATGTTATAAATTATTTAAACCTATTAACCCAACCGCTGCGAAATTATTGATTCCATATATAGCTTGGGTTTCCTTTGCAAGTTTACTTACTCTAAGTATATATTATTTAAACAATTTCTAAAATTTTTATATAATTTATTGATTTTTAACTATTTATGTAAAAAATTTATTACTTTTGAAAGCTATAACCAAAAACTTTCAATTATGGACAATTACATTCAATTAGCATTAATAGGCTTAATTTTCGGTATTATTGGATATTTAATTGGGAAAATTTCGGCCGGAAAACCAAGAGAAACTCTAAACGAAAAATGGAAGTTAGAGCTTGAAAATTATAAACAAAAAAACACCTCACTACTTGAAGAACTTAACAGATTAAAACTTGAACCTGCAAACAAAATCAACAATTTTGCAAGTTCAAACGAAAGTGAAACCCCAATAAAATTTGACCCTTCAATTGCTGAAAGTATTTTAGGCAAAAACATCAAAGAAGATGATTTGAAAATTGTTGAAGGAATTGGTCCAAAAATTGAAGAACTTTTTAAAACTTCAGGTATTTTAACTTGGAAAGCCATGTCGGAATTATCTGTAGATAGATTACGAGAAATTTTAAGTAAAGCTGGAGAACGCTATCATATACACGATCCAGGAACTTGGCCAAAACAATCTCGACTAGCTTACGAAGGAAAATGGCAACAATTGAAAGATTGGCAAACTACGTTGGATGGCGGAAGAGAAGTTTAGAAAAATAAAAAACCTCGAAAATTTCGAGGTTTTTTATTTATATGTTTTCCGCAACTATAAAACCACTTGTCCATGCATTTTGAAAGTTGAATCCGCCCGTAATGGCATCAATATTCATGACTTCTCCCGCAAAATAGACTTTTGGCAAAATTTTACTTTGCATGGTTTTAAAATTAATTTCTTTTAAATCGATACCACCAGCCGTTACAAATTCTTCCTTAAAAGTACTTTTCCCATTCACTTGAAATTCGGCATTGGTTAATTGATTAGCCAACGATGTGATTTGTTTTTTATTTACATCTGCCCATTTCGTTTCCAATGAAATTTCAGAAGCCATTACAATATTTTCCCATAAACGTTTCGGAAAACTAAAAGGACAAAACTTACCAATTAGTTTTTTACTATTTTCCTCTTTGATTTCTTTTAATTGTTCGATGGCTTCGTCAAAAGAAACCTCATCTAACCAATTCACTTGCAAAGCGAAACAATATTTTTTATCAAATAATTCACGAGCACCCCAAGCGGAAAGTCGTAAAATTCCTGGGCCAGACAATCCCCAATGCGTAATTAATAATGGCCCAGAAGCTTTTAGTTTCGAGTTTTTCACTTTCACACTGGCTTGCGCCGAAAGTCCCATTAAATCTTTAATTCGTTTATCTGAGATATTGAAAGTAAACAAAGATGGAACTGGAGAAACAATTTCGTGACCCATTTCATGAAGCATGTCCCAAATTTTAGGATTACTCCCTGTAGCAACCACAATTTTATCAGTTAGAAAAACATCATGTTGAGTTTCTACTTTCCATTTTTCTTCGGCATTGAAAAATAAGGACTGTACACTATGAGAGGTAAACACTTTAATTCCCAATCGTTTCGCTTCTTTTTCAAAACAATCAATAATCGTTTGAGAGGAATCAGTAATCGGAAACATTCTTCCATCTTCTTCAATTTTTAATTCTACGCCATGTTTTTCAAACCATTCAATTGTATCGCCAGAACAAAACTGATGAAAAGGTCCTTTTAATTCTCTTTCACCTCTTGGATAAAATTTCACTAAATCATTCGGAACGAAACAAGCATGAGTAACATTACAACGGCCACCACCAGAAATCTTAACTTTAGTAAGTACATCCTTTCCTCGTTCAAGAATAGCAATACGCAATTGTGGACTTTTCTCCGCAATATTAATTGCAGAAAAATACCCAGCAGCGCCACCGCCAATGATTATAATGTCATATGATTGCATATAAAGCTTCCTTCTATCTCCCACCAAGGGAGTAATGACTAGTTAATAGTTAATTTATTTTGCAAATTGAAATTTCACCTTTTCTTTAAAAGAATTTATTTTTGAAAATTCATTTTTGAAAACTTCATCAATTTTATCTTTCAAAGTTATTTTCTTTTTCTCCTTGTACCACTCTTCTAACTCATATAAATTATCGATACCATTATTTTTATAATAATTATTCTCTGAATCAGCTCTAAACAATCCTTTTTTTTCAGTGTTAAGCGAACAACTTAAATATAGATTTTTTACAGATTCAAAAGAATCAATTAAATAAGGAAAACTAAATAAATTTCTTTCCACATATAAAAAATCTTTAAATCTGTAGTAATAATAAACATAAACATTTATAGTTAAATATGGAGCATTAGTCAAACGAATTATTAGATCGTCACTTGTCAAATAAACTTCAGTTTTAACAACATTATTGTTTTTATATTTTAATTCTAATGAAAAATCATTTAATATTGAATTTTCCATAGGTTTTTCTTCGTATGCAAAGTTTTTAACAAAACTACTATCAATATCTAAATTTTCTTTTAATTGCTCAATTGAATAAACAGAATCCTCTGGAAACAACTGATAACAATCAACTACATAATTTACTGAAAAACCATCAAATGAACCTATCTCTTTACTCTCTTTAATTTTAAAATATAAAGGGAATTCATTTATTTCTTGACTTTGGCTTTTCATATAATCCCACTTATTGAAATTATACTCTATAGAAATAGCTTTGTTTTTGAGTATACAAATTGAATCATTTAACTTTGCTTGCGAAAAGGAAATAGCACTGAATAAAGAGATTAATAAAACTAAGACTTTACTCATCCTAAAATCGGCTAATTGACAAATTGTCTAATCGACACATTACAAAGTTTCTTTCAACCATTTGAAAAATTCACCTTGCCAAACTAATGCATTTTGTGGTTTTAACACCCAATGATTTTCATCTGGAAATAGTAAAAATTTACTTTTGATTCCTTTTAATTGTGCGGCTTGGAAAGCTTCTTGACCTTGTCCAATTGGCACACGGTAATCTTTTCCACCTTGAATAATTAAAATTGGTGTGTTCCAATTGTTAATCATTTTAATAGGATTGAATTCGTTGTATGTTTTTTGAGCAATTGCATTGTCTTTTTCCCAATATGGACCACCAGAATCCCAGTTTGTAAAGAAAACTTCTTCCGTAGTTCCATACATACTTTCTGTATTGAAAATTCCACAGTGAGAAATAAATGTTTTGAAACGATTTTTATGAATTCCCGCTAATTGAAATACAGAATATCCTCCGTAACTCGCTCCAACAGCACCAATTCTGTTTTTATCTACATACGCTTCTTTTGAAATGTCATCCACAGCTGCTAAATAATCGTCCATCACTTGTCCGCCCCAATCACCAGAAATTTGCTCGTTCCATTTCACACCATGACCTGGCATTCCTCTTCTATTTGGCGCAATAACAATGTAACCTTGTGAAGCCATTAATTGGAAATTCCAACGGAAAGAATAATATTGCGTTAAGGCACTTTGTGGCCCGCCTTGACAGTATAAAAGCGTTGGATATTTTTTAGTTTTATCGAAGTTTGGAGGTAAAATTACCCACACTACCATTTTCTTACCATCCGTAGTAGTTACAATTCTTTTTTCTGAAGTACATTTTCCAAATTTCGAGTAAAACTCATCGTTTACATGTGTAATTTGTTTCCAAGATTTCTTTTTCAAATCATACGAAAAAACCTCAGCCGCCATAGTATGAGAAGTTCTTGTTACTAAAACCGAAGTTCCTGAAAAACCAATAATTCCGCTCACATCAAAATTTCCATCTGTTACTTGTTTAACTTTATAATTCCCTAGAGTTACACCTACATAAGTTACTTCAAACAATTGTTTTGTCCCACCTACTGGCGCAACGAAATACACTTTTTTACCATCATTACTCCAAACAAAACTTTCAACTGTTCCGTCCCAGTTTTCAGTCAAATTAACAAATGTCTTATTATGTTTAATAATAATATCATTTTTATCTGCCTCATAACCATCACGTTTCATTTGCAACCAAGACAATTCACCAAGAGGAGAAAATGATGGATGCGTATCGTAACCTAAATTACCTTCCGTTAAATTTTTAGTTGTTTTTGTAGCTAAGTCATACTCATACAAATCGGTATTTGTACTAGTAGCATAAGCCGTACCCGCTTTTTTCTTACATACATAAATAACTTTACTTCCATCTGGCGACCAAATATAATCTTCATCACCACCATGCGGTTTTTGAGGGGTATCGTAAGGTTCATTTGGTGTAATATCGAACTCTTTTCCAGAAGCTATATCTTTAACAAAAACATGATTATGCGTTCCATCGTTCCAAGTATCCCAATGACGATAATCTAAACCTTCATATACTTGAGCTGTTGTTTTTGTTAAAGTTGGATACAAATCAGATCCTAATACTTTTTCTACTTTAACAGCCTTGTCAAATATTTTTTTAGAGCCATCTTTAGTAAGATTTTTATCGACAACTAAACCATCTATTTTCTCTAGCAAAGTTGCAATTCCACCTCCAACAGGCACAGCATAAAACTTTGAATTAATTTTATTTTCTTCAATACTAGGAATTCCAACTTTATAAATTAAGGATTTTCCATCTTTAGAAATTCCGATTGGTGTTACTCGACCAACTTGCCATAATTTTTCTGGCGTAAAATTTTCTTGTGCGTTTGTACTCATAGTAATGATACTGAAAATGAGAAAAATATACTTCTTCATAGTTATAAATTTTAAAACGAGGTTAAAAGTAGTACTTTTTTAAAAAAATATGACTATTTTCACGCTCTAAAATTACCAAAATGAAAAACAACAAACTTTTTATATTAATTATCGTTTCATTAGTTATTGGTGTAGCTCTAGGCGGTATTGTACATTATCAATTCCCAGATTCAGTTGAAGCTTTCTCAAAAAATATAAAACTTCTTGGAACTATTTTCATCCGATTAGTTCAAATGATTATTGCACCATTAGTATTTTCAACTTTAGTTGTTGGAATAGCCAAAATGGGCGACATGAAAATGGTTGGAAGAGTGGGTGGAAAAGCAATGGCTTGGTTTATTTCAGCCTCTTTAATTTCTTTATTATTAGGATTAATGTTAGTTAACTTTTTCGCACCAGGAAAAGGAACTTCAATAAAATTAGACGATACATCTGCAGCTTCAGAATTATTAGAAAATTCTAAAGGTTTTTCATTGGAAGAATTCGTAAAACATGTTATTCCAAAAAGTTTATTTGAAGCATTTGCCACAAATGAAATTTTACAAATTGTAATTTTTTCTATATTGTTTGGTGTGGCTTTAGCAGCATTTAGCAAAAAAGAAGCGAAACCAATCATTAAATTGTTAGATACAACGGCTCATGTTGTTTTAAAAATGGTAACTTACATCATGTGGACGGCACCACTTGGAGTTTTAGGAGCTGTTGCCAGTGCTATTGCCAAACATGGATTTGAAGTATTTGAGCTTTACGCAAAATATTTAGCTGCATTTGCAGTGGGAATTTTAGTATTATGGTTAATTTTATTAGCGGTTGGATATTTAATTTTAGGAAAACGATTATTTGAATTATTACAACGTATAAAAAGCCCATTATTAATTGCCTTTTCAACTACAAGTTCAGAGGCTGTTTTCCCAAAAATGGTTGAAGAATTAGAACGTTTTGGTTGTGAGCCAAAAATAGTATCATTCACTTTGCCACTTGGTTATTCCTTTAACTTAGATGGAAGTATGATGTACATGACTTTTGCCAGCATTTTCATTGCTCAAGTTTACGGAATAGACATGAGCTTACCAGAACAATTAACTATGCTTTTAGTTTTAATGTTAACAAGCAAAGGTGTGGCTGGAGTTCCAAGAGCTTCGTTAATTGTGGTAGTTGCGACTTGTGCAATGTTCGGCATTCCACCAGAAGGAATCGCATTAATTTTGCCTATTGATCATTTCTGCGATATGGCTAGAAGTATGACAAATGTTTTAGGAAATGCCCTTTCTACTGCTGCAATTGACAAATGGGAATCTAAATCCGATAAAAATGAAAGCGCTATTTAATTTAATACAACATATAAACTTAAATTTTCTTTTACAAGCTGGTAGTGATGTAGAAGAAAAATTTCGTTTTTCAAAATTATTTAATCCTGAATTTTATATTAACCTAGAATTAGGAGGGGTACCTATTGGCATATATGTAGTCCTGTTTATTATTTTTGCTGAAACAGGTTTGTTTATTGGCTTTTTCCTACCAGGTGATAGTTTATTATTTTTATCAGGAATTTATGCCGAAGCTTTAGCACAACCTTTAAAATTTTTACCCCAAGGTTATTCTCCAGTTTTTGTTGTCGCAGCTTTAATAGCATTATCAGGAATTATAGGAAATATTTTTGGGTATTGGTTTGGTTCAGTATATGGAAAAAACTTATATAAAAAAGAAGACGGTTTTTTCTTCAAGAAAAAATTTCTATATCAGTCAGAAAGCTTTTTTCAAAAACATGGTGGTGTAGCAATAGTTTTTGCACGTTTCCTACCTATTGTTAGAACATTCGTGCCAATTATTGCAGGAATTGTACATATGAAAAAAAGCAAATTCATTTTTTACAATGTATTGAGTTCTATTTTATGGTCTTTTATTCTAGTATATTCTGGTCATTATTTATATGGATTTTTCATTGAGGAATTTGGCATCGATTTAAAACATCATATCGAAAAAATCATTTTAATTTTAATTGCCGTAACAACTTTCCCGTTAGTTATGAAAGCCATTAAATCAAGAAATTTAGAAAAAGCCGATAAATCTGGAGACGAATAATTAAACCAATTTCACTAAAAAGACAGTATGCAGTTAAGTTATTGGGAAATAAAAAATTGGTTTTCTAATGTAGATTACACCATTGTTGGAAGTGGAATTGTTGGTTTACATACTGCAATTCGATTAAGAGAACGATTTCCTAATGCTAAAATTATAATTTTAGAAAGAGGTGTTTTACCACAAGGTGCTAGTACTAAAAATGCAGGTTTTGCCTGCTTTGGAAGTGTATCTGAAATTATTTCCGACTTAAAAACGCATACCGAAGAAGAAGTTATCCAATTAATCAATAAACGTTATACAGGATTACAATTGCTTCGTAAAAACTTAGGTGATTCGGCAATTGATTACAAATCGTATGGTGGTTACGAAGTCTTTTTAAAAGAAGATGAAGTGTTATATAACGATTGCATTTCAAAAATTCCATTTATAAACGATATCGTTCGACCGTTATTCAAATCGGAAGTGTATTCGAAAGTTTCCGATACATTCAATTTCAAAAACACCTTTGAACATTTAATTTTCAATGAATTTGAAGGACAAATTGATACTGGAAATATGATGCAAGCTTTATTGAAAAAAGCCATTCAGCATAATATTCTTATTTTAAATAGTCAAACTGTTTCTCATTTTCAAGAGTTAAACCAGGAAGTTGAAGTAGTAACTAACGATGTTACTTTCAAAACCAAAAAACTACTTTTTACCACAAATGGTTTTGCAGGTGAATTAACTAAAAATGAAGTCAAACCTGCTAGAGCTCAAGTATTAATTACCAAACCAATTGATAATTTAAATATCAAAGGAACTTTTCATTTAGACCAAGGGTATTATTACTTTAGAAATATTAATAACCGAATCCTTTTTGGAGGCGGAAGAAACCTCGATTTTGAAGGTGAAACCACAACAGAATTAGAAACCACTAAATTAATTCAAAACCGCTTGCAAGATTTACTAAAAAATGTAATTTTGCCGGATACTCATTTTGAAATAGAACATCAATGGAGCGGAATTATGGGTATTGGAGAATCTAAAAAACCAATCATTCAACAATTAAGTAATCACGTATATTGTGGCGTAAGAATGGGCGGTATGGGCGTTGCTATTGGCAGCCTAATCGGAAAAGAATTAGCAGATTTAATATAAAATGGCAGCAAAAAAACCAACTCCAAAACCTACAATAAAATCTAAACCTAAAAACACTGGAAAAAAAAGTTTTTTCAGCACTTTTATGCGTTGGTTTTGGAAAGCGTTTCTATGGTTTAACATCATTAGTTTGTTTTTTGTAATCTTATACAAATTTGTTCCAGTTCCTTTTACACCATTAATGGCAATTCGTTATTTTGAAAATTCTGCAGACGGAAAAAACATCGAAACCAAACACGATTGGGTACCTCTTGAAGATATTTCTAAAAACTTACAGAAAGCCGTAATTGCAAGTGAAGACGGACGTTTTTTTGAACATAATGGATTAGATTTTTCGGCCATGCAAAAAGCAGCCATTGGAAATTATAATGGAAAAAAATTAAAAGGTGGAAGTACAATTACCCAACAAACTGCTAAAAATGTTTTCTTATGGCAAGGCAGAAGTTATTTCAGAAAAGCATTAGAAGCCTACTACACATTACTAATTGAGGTCATCTGGGGAAAAGAGCGCATTTTAGAAGTATATTTAAATAGTATTGAAATGGGCGATGGTATTTATGGAGCTCAAGCCGCTACACAATACTGGTACAAAAGAGATTGTAAAAGTTTAACCCGAATGCAAGCAGCCGGTATTGCAGCAATACTTCCAAATCCTCGAAGATTTAAACCAAATGGATCGGCATATATTAGCAGAAAACAAGCCAAAATTGCTCGATATATTTTAATGACAAAATTAAAATATTAATGATGATGAAAACTGTATTAATTACTGGTGCCGGTGGAGGAATTGGCAAGCTAACTTCTTTATATTTCGCAAAAAATAATTGGACTGTTATTGCCACTTTATTACATGAAAACGAAAAAATCGATTTAGAAAATCATCCTAATATCCATTGTTATAAAATTGATGTAACTTCTTCTGAAAATATTGAAGAAGCTAAAACACAAATTTTACAAAATCATCCCAGAATAGATACAATTATTAATAATGCCGGAATGGGTTATAGAAGTTTTGTAGAACTTTCTGAAGACAAAAAAATTGATGCTATTGTAAACGTGAACTGGTTAGGAGTGGTAAAAATATGTCGAGCATTTATTCCTACTTTTAGAGAACAAAAGTTTGGACAATTTATTAATATTACATCAGTAGCAGGATTAGTCAATTTACCATTAGGAAACTTTTACCATTCTACCAAACAAGCTGTTGAAAGTTTTTCTGAGTGTATGGCTTATGAATTATTCGATTTCAATATTAGTGTCGCAACAGTTCAATTTGGTAATGCTCCAACTTCTTTTCAAAAAAACATTGCAAAATGTGAAGAAACAAATATTTGTTCTTACAATAATTTGATGAATAAAATTTCTGAACTATTAGAAAAGAAATCAGGAAAAAACATCAATTTACCACAGCAGATTGTTGAGAAACTACTTATAATTGCTGAAAATCCGAATAAAAATTTCAGAAGATACACTATTGGTTTCGACGCAAATATCATGCGTATTCTTAGACGTAGATTAGGCTACAGAGTTTTTAATTTTATTATAAGAAAATTTACTTTAAAGTAACTATTTCCATTTAATCGATTCAATAATTTGCTTCATATCATTTTTAATATAATCGGCCGCAGGAAGAATAGAATCGAAATTTGGTTTTGAATAGAAATACATACTTGCTGTCACAAAATTTTTCACACTATCTGTTGCATAAAACTGAGCATTTGTGGCTGCATTTCCTCCAACTTGATAAAACATTCCATACACTTTTCTATCTGGATTTATATAAGGTTGTTCTGCAATATCATTCGCCTTAATCGCATGCTCATAGGTTAATTTTTGCGCATCTGTTAATAAGCTATTTAGATTACCATGAACCGATTTGTATGTTAAATAAACGGTAGCTTTCATTTTTGGATAATGAATTTCTAACCCGCAATCTGAAGTTGCTTTCACAACTGCTAACTCGTTTTTATCGAAATCGAAACCACATGAATTTGAGAATTTCATGTATTTTGCTGGCGGATATTCTAATCGTAATTGACCAGAAGGTTTTGGCATTTTTTCATCGCCACAAGAAAGTAATGAAAGTGATAATAATATAAAAAAAACGGTGCTTTTCATGTTTATTTTTTTTTGATAAAAGAAAAAGAGCATAGAATATAAAAAATAGATTGGATATCTTTCAAACCTAAATCACTTTATTCTTAACTCTTTATTTATATTCTATTTCAGTTCTCTAAATTCTAAAAAATTACTCTAAAGAATCAAAATCCACATCTTTTGAACTTGGTGGATTTGTGGTTGGAGGTTTTGATAAATCCGAATCTTTTTTAGTATTTAAAAAAGTAAATTCAGTTACCTGAATTTCAGTAGTATATTTTGTAGTTCCGTCTTCTGCTTGCCATTGACGTGATTTAATACGACCTTCAATGTAAATTTTATCCCCTTTAGTAAGGTATTTTTCACATAATTCAGCAGCTTTATTTCGCACTACAATATTATGCCACTCAGTAGACGTGATTTTCTCACCAGTTGATTTATTAATATAAACTTCATTTGTTGCCAAAGGAAAGCGTCCTATACAACTTTGTGCATCAAAATAATGCATTTTCACTTCGTCTCCTAAATGTCCAATTAGAATAACCTTATTTAATGTTCCGTTCATGGCTTGTATCTTTTTATCAAAAATACTAATTATTATTTAGATTACAATCTTTTCTATGAAATTATGCAAGACAATTGGCACCGGAAATTGTTGTACTTCTTCAAATGAATGCCCGTTTAAAATTAAATTTTCAGTTTCAATAGTATAAAATTTAATATTTAAATGTTGGTGTGATAATTTATGCACCACATCAAATCCTTCAAAATAACTAAACTTTTTAATCTTATATTTTGCATTTAAATTATCCAATACAGCAATTTCGTCTAATTCTTGTTCCGATTCCACACATGGAAATTCGTATAAGTTTTTCCAAATTCCATTACCAACTCTTTTATTCATTTCATAGTTTCCAGAAGCATCTTTCACTATAATATAATTGAGAAATCGTTTCGTTACTTTTACTTTTTTAGATTTTACTGGTAATTCGGAAACGAGTTTCAATTTAAAAGCTTCGCAACTATCATTAAAAATACAAACTTCACAATTCGGACTTTTCGGTACACATTGTAAGGCGCCAAACTCCATGATGGCTTGATTGTGAATATTTGCTTGCTTTTTAGAAAGGACATTTTGAGCTAATTCTGTAAAATATTTTTTAGAAGTATTTTGAGAAATGTCATAATTCACATTAAACACACGAGCTAATACACGGAAAACATTTCCATCTACAACTGCGACTGGTTCATTCGAAGAAAAAGAAGCTATTGCAGCAGCAGTATATGTTCCAATTCCTTTTAACTTTATTAATTCGTTATAAGAATTTGGAAAAACACCATTGTATTTTTCCACCACAAACTTGGCAGTAAAGTGTAAATTTCGAGCTCGAGAATAGTAACCTAATCCTTGCCAAAGCTTCAAAACTTGCTGTTCATCTGCGTTTGCCAAGTCATTAACCGTTGGAAATGCGTTTACGAAATTAAGATAATACGGCAAACCTTGATTAACTCTAGTTTGCTGTAAGATAATTTCTGAAAGCCAAATTTTGTAAGCATCATTGGTATTTCGCCAAGGTAATTCTCTGAAATTTTGGTGATACCAATTGATTATTTTGGTTGAAAAAGTCATATAAAAATTTAAAGCCGTAAAAATAAATCATTTATATGGTTAAATTTTAATTCATTAAGTTTGAATTTGTATTTTTTTAATTCATATATTTGCACACTCAAAAAAATACACATAAAATTTAATACGCAAGAAAATGACGAAAGCAGACATCGTAGCAAAAATTTCAGAAAAATTAGGCCTTGAAAAAGGAGACGTTCAAGCTACTGTAGAATCATTCATGGAAGAAGTAAAAAATTCATTAGAAACTGGTGATAACGTTTACTTAAGAGGATTTGGAAGTTTTATTGTTAAAACTAGAGCTGAAAAAACGGGAAGAAATATTTCTAAAAACACTACAATCAAAATTCCAGCACACAACATTCCAGCATTTAAACCTGCTAAAGTATTTGTTGAAAGCGTAAAAGAAAAGACAGAAGTAACTGTATAATATTATTTATTAATCATAAAAACTACACATTATGCCAAGTGGTAAAAAAAGAAAAAGACATAAGGTAGCTACTCACAAACGTAAAAAAAGAGCGAGAGCTAACCGTCACAAAAAGAAAAAGTAGTCTAAAAACTACTTTTCTTTGTTTAGAAAAGAATTAACGTTCATTGAATTATGAATTGAATACAAATTTGACGCGTTCAAATTTGCATTACAATTCTATTGGGTATTTTACCTAAATTGTTTAATCCATCCTAGCAATAAGTAGATAGTTCGAGACTACTTTCAAAGTTACCTCGAAAAATCAAACAAAAATGTTCGGATATAAAAGATACAGCATGAACAAAGAATTAATCATTAGATCTGGTTCAGATGCGGTAGATTTTGCCTTATTAAAAGATGGAAAACTAATTGAATTACACAAAGAAAGAGATGCTGGTGACAGTAATCAGTTTCAGGTTGGTGATATTTTTATTGCCAAAATCAGAAAACCTGTTGCCGGACTGAACGCCGCTTTTGTGCATTTAGGTCATGAAA
Organism: uncultured Flavobacteriia bacterium; assembly: GCA_946482495.1. Next base: position 9,016 of record CAMLRV010000010.1, on the reverse strand, counting down.
AAGATGCGTTTTTGCATTACCATGATTTAGGTCCAAACTTAGCTTCTTTGATGAAATTTATTAAACTTGTAAGCGCGGGTAAAATAAAAGATTATTCACTCAAAAATTTCTCTTTTGAACCTGAAATCAATAAAGACGGTACGATAATGGAAACATTAAGCGCCAATCAATCGATTTTAGTTCAAATTGTTAAAGAGCCTATCTCAACCAAAGGACCAAGAATTAGTTCTGAGATTTCTTTAGCAGGTAGATATGTAGTATTAGTACCATTTTCTGACCGAGTTTCCATTTCACAAAAAATTGGAGACCGAGCTGAAAAAGATCGTTTAAAAAAATTACTACAATCTATTAAACCAAAGGGATTTGGTGTTATTGTGAGAACAGTAGCCGAAGGCAAAAAATCTGCTGAGATTGAAAAAGATGTAGAAACATTGTTAGGACGTTGGACTGCAATGTGCAAAAAACTGCAAACTGCTCATCATCCCTCAAAAGTATTAGGAGAATTAACAAAATCTTCCTCTATGCTTAGAGATATATTTAACGATACTTTCACTAGTATTCAAGTAGATGATGAAAATTTATTTGCACAAACGAAGGAGTATTTGCAAGAAATAGCTCCGGATAAAGTGTCTATCGTAAAACACTATCAATCGAAAGATTTACCTCTATTTGAGAAGTATAACATAGAAAGACAAATAAAAACCTCTTTTGGAAAATCAGTTTCTATGAGTAAAGGTGCTTATTTAATTATCGAACATACAGAAGCTTTACACGTTATTGATGTAAACTCTGGAAATCGATCAAATAAAGCGCAAAATCAAGAAGATACTGCCATGGACGTAAACATGATTGCTGCAGCAGAAATTGCACGTCAGTTACGACTAAGAGATATGGGAGGAATTATTGTTGTCGATTTTATAGACATGCAAAATCCGGATAATAGAAAAGTATTATTCGATTTCTTAAGAGAGGAAATGAGTGACGATAAGGCAAAGCATAAAATCTTGCCTCCTAGTAAATTTGGATTAGTACAAATTACTAGACAAAGAGTTAGACCTGAAGTTAATATTGAAACAAGCGAAGAAAATCCGAACGAAAACGGACAAATTGAAGCGCCAATTTTAATTATTGACAAAATACAAGCTAACCTAGAAAATATTATTAAAGACCATAAAAAAGTTGTATTAAATGTACACCCTTTTGTGGCAGCATACCTTACTAAAGGTTTTCCATCCTTACGTTCAAAATGGTTTTTTGAACATAAGAAATGGGTGAAAATTATACCACGTGACGCTTACACGTACTTAGAATATCATTTCTTTGATAACCAAGGAAAAGAAATTTTATAAAAAACTAAACCGTCTCGTTTTACTAACGAGACGGTTTTTTTATTTGTTCTCGAAAAAATTCTCCCACAAATCATACATTTTTTTGTTTTTCTCTCGATATGTTTTCTTGAATTTCAACACTAAAGTATCTTTATCCTTTGTTGGGTTTTCGTAATAACTTATTAATGTATTAGAATTAAAATTCCCAACATTTGATAATTTTTGAGATTTCAAACTTTTCCTAACCTCTTTTACGGGAATTATTCTATTGTTACTCCATTTATATATGGCTTGTATTTCATCCATATACCAACTTCCAAAATATTGATAATGCAATAAATTACTTTTAGAATCATAAGTCAATTCAGTCGCAAAAAAACCACAAGACTTCACAAACTTATTCTCATTATAATCAAATTTATAAATTGTATTTTGTTTGTTCCCGTTCATGTTTGGAGGCCCAAGAAACAGAATTTCAGTATCTTCATCTTCATTAAAGTTTTCAAAACGAAAATCATAAAGCATCCAGAATTCATAATTATCAGATTTTAATTTTTCCCACTTATTGTTAAACTTATAAAAATCGACAAAACAAGTATCTGAATCTCCATAAACATCAAATGCAAAAACATCTTTCTCATTAATAAATTTTCCAATGACAACAACTCTAGAAGAATCAGCATCCATTACTGAATCTAATGGATAAATAAGTTCTTCTAAATTCGGAATTTCAGCATTGTAAGAATTTAACAAACTATCCATATTTAGCTTTCTATGAAATTTCAAAATGTCAATTTCTGCATTTTTCCCTTGTAATTTTTGTTCTTCAACTACTTCTTCCTTAGTTGCTGCAGAATCTACATAAGAAACACCAACTGTATCAGCATATTGAAAATTAGTAGCTGTATTAGAAATACGTTTCGGAGAACACGCATAAAAAAACACAATTCCTAAAACAGGAATTATGCTTTTTAAAATTATTTTTTTCATTTGGTTTTAAATGATTAATGAATACTAAATTATTCTAATTCATATTCTAATCGAACGGTAATTCTAGCGGTTTTATTTTTACTAAAAGTATCATTATTTCCACCATAACTATCTTCTTCCGTAGAACCTTGACCTGTAATTTGGAAAACACCCATGCTTGCATTTTTTAGTTTCCCTAAATCGCCATCAGCCGTTTTTACAATTTTTTCTGCACGTTCGTAAGCATCTTTTGATGCTTTTTCAATTAATTGGTGTTTTAAACTTGGTAAATCAGAATACGTATATTGAATAGAATTCGATGATAATTCAATTCCAGAATTAATTAATTCAGAAGTTTTACTCGAAACAGCTTCGATTCGTTTCATTAAATCTGGATTTTTCTTAGCTGAAAAAGTTATCGTTTGTGACGCTTCATAGCCATCAAAAACTTGTTCGTATTTGGTATTGTAGCTATTTTCGCCTTGGATTCTAATTTCTCTGAATTTTTTCTCAAATTGGACGGCTCCAAAATAGAATTCATTTCGTTTAAAACCTTTACCTAGGAAAAATCGCTCAACAATTTTCTGATCGGCTATCATTTTATTGTATGCTTCTTTAATTTCAAAACTTTTTGTGGTGAAATTTCCACTCCACAAAATTTCATCAGACACAAAATCTTTGGTTCCCAATCCAATTACGGATATGGAATCTAAATTTTCGTTTCTTTTTTTAAAAGCTAAACCTAATACAAATGCAGTTGCAATAACAGCAATTCCTATAATTGCTGACGATTTCATTTTTTCTGTGAATTCCATTTTTGATGTAGTTTAAAAGGTTGATTTTTAGAATATTTTCTTACTAAACACACATCAAATCACATGCCAAATTTTAACGTTTTTTTTGAAAAAAACTAGTCATTAATTCGGCACATTCTTTTTCTAAAACTCCAGAAATTACTTCTGTTTTCGGGTGAATTTGAGTTCCCAACGTTTTATAACCACGTTTTTCATCGGAAGCACCAATAACAATTTTAGAAATCTGACTCCAATACAAGGCTCCGGCACACATTTGACAAGGCTCTAACGTTACATACAACGTACAACCTTTTAAATATTTCCCGCCTAAAAAATTAGCGGCACTTGTTATAGCCTGCATTTCAGCATGAGCAGTCACATCGTTTAATAATTCCGTTAAATTATGTGATCGGGCAATCACTTTATTATCAATGACAACGATAGCTCCAACTGGGATTTCGTCTTTTTCAAACGCCATTTCAGCTTCCTGAAGCGCTTTTTTCATAAAATATTCGTCGGTAAAAATATTTTCCAATTTTGATTTTTTTTGGGCGTTACCACAAGGGTCGCGCTTTACGTTACAATTTTTTTAGTTGCCTTCGAGTGCCTCAGGCAACTAAAAAAGATTTTCACTTTAATCGCTAACGCAATTACAGCTTTCAAACAAAAATACAATAATGTTTTTAATTTAATTAGCGATATACTTATTGGAACGAAACTTTTAACTAATCACTAAATACTATTCACTCTGAATTTGTATTTTTGCAGCAACAATGGAAAATTTACTTTCACATATTACGACACCAGCCGATTTACGACAACTTTCTGAAAGTCAGTTGCCACAAGTTGCCAATGAACTTAGAGATTTTATCATCGATATCGTTTCTCAGAAAGAAGGACATTTAGGCGCAAGTTTAGGCGTAATCGAATTGACAGTTGCACTGCATTATGTATTTGACACTCCGAACGATTTGTTGGTTTGGGATGTGGGACATCAGGCATATGGTCATAAAATTTTAACCGAAAGAAGAGAAATTTTTCATAAATACCGAGAAATGGACGGTATTTCTGGTTTTCCAAAACGTTCTGAAAGTGTATATGATACTTTTGGAGTTGGCCACTCTTCTACTTCTATATCAGCCGCTTTAGGAATGGCAATTGCCTCAAAAATTAATGGCAATTTAGACAAACAACATATTGCCGTAATTGGCGACGCTTCAATTGCGAGCGGAATGGCGTTTGAAGGTTTAAATCATGCTGGAGTTACCGATGCAAATTTACTAGTCATTTTAAACGACAATGCCATGGGAATCGACCCAAGTGTTGGTGCGTTGAAAGATTATTTAACTTCGGTAAAAGATGGAAAAAATCCAAAGGAAAACAACATGATTAAGTCGTTGAATTTTGATTATTCTGGCCCGATTGACGGTCACGATTTACCAAAATTAGTTTCCGAATTACAACGCTTACGTAACATAAAAGGCCCGAAATTTTTACATATCATTACCACAAAAGGTAAAGGCTTGTCTTTTGCTGAAGAAAATCAATTGCAATTTCATGCACCAGGAAAATTCGACAAACTAACCGGAAAAATTTTAAAACCTGAGGTGGAGAATTTAGCTCCAAAATTTCAAGATGTTTTCGGACACACCTTAGTAGAATTAGCAACAAAAAACAAAAAAATTGTTGGAATTACACCAGCTATGCCTTCGGGAAGTTCGTTAAAATATATGATGGAAGCTTTCCCAGATAGAGCTTTTGATGTAGGAATTGCCGAACAACATGCAGTGACTTTAGCAGCAGGTATGGCTACGCAAGGTTTGACTGTTTTTTGCAATATTTATTCGACTTTTTTGCAACGCGCGTATGACCAAGTGATTCACGATGTGGCGATACAAAATTTACCGGTGATTTTTTGTTTAGATCGTGCCGGATTTGTAGGTGAAGATGGTGCCACACATCACGGATTATTTGACATTGCCTATATGAATTGTATTCCGAATATGATGATTTACGCACCGTTGAACGAAATCGATTTACGCAATATTTTATATACTTCTTCGTTAGGGTTAAAACATCCGATTGCGATTCGATATCCAAGAGGAAAAGGTGAAATTGTAGATTGGAAACAACCAGTTTCAGCAATTGAAATCGGTAAAATTGAGACTTTACAAGAAGGAAACAAGTTTGCCATTTTATCAACAGGAACGATAGGAAATAATGTTTCGAAAGCGATTGCAAAAACTGGAAAATCAGAAAATTTTTCACATTTTCATGTGGGTTGGATTAAACCTTTGGATTTTGAAAAATTAGCGAGTATTTTTGCCCAGCATCAAACCATTATAACAGTTGAAGAAGGAACAATTAATGGCGGATTAGGAAGTATAATTACTACTTTTGCTGCTCAAAATAATTTTAAAAACAAGATTATAAATAGAGGAGTTAAAGACGAATTTGTAGAACACGGAACGGTTCAGCAATTATTTGAATTGACTCAATTAGACATAGACAGTTTAACACAATTACTTACGAATATCAATCATGATTAAAAAAATTTTATTTGTAGCTGTACTTATTTTTTCAACAGCAGCTTTTTCTCAAATTATTCGAACTGAAAAACCAGACACGATTTCACATTGGAAAAAAATAAATAAAGTAGGATTAGATTTTACCCAAATTACTTTCATCAACTGGTCTGCTGGAGGAAACAATTCAATTTCTGGTTTAGCCAAAGGCCAATTTATCAGAAACTACCTTAATGACAATAAAAAATGGGACAATGAATTAATTGTTCGTTATGGTATTAACAAACAAGAAGGTCAAGATGTTAGAAAAACAGACGACCAAATTAACTTGAACTCCACTTTAGGTTACAGAAGAGACACCGTTTCTAATTGGTATTATGGAGGAAAATTTAGTTTTTTAAGCCAATTGGCAAACGGTTATAGCTATCCAAATGTAGACAAAGCCATTTCAAAACCTTTCGCTCCAGCCTACATTTTCCTTGGAATTGGAGCAGAATATTCAAGAAAAGATTTAGGTTTTAACTTATACATTTCTCCATTAACACAAAAAACAACTTTGGTTTTAGATAGAGAATTATCAAATAGCGGAGCATTTGGAGTAGATAAAGCCGTTTATGACGATACCGGAACTATTATTATAAAAGAAGGAAAACGTCACAGAACAGAATTAGGAGCCTTAGTTACTAGTCAGTACAAAACTAAAATTATGTCAAATATTAATTTGGACACTAGAGCGACTTTATATACAGACTATTTGAAAAACTTCGGAAATATTGATGTAAACTGGCAATTGGGACTAGAAATGGTGGTAAACAAATATGTGAAAGCGAATATTGCCACACATTTATTGTATGATGATGACATCAAAAATAAGAGAGAAGTTGATGGTATTCAGATTACAGAAGGACCAAGAGTACAATGGAAACAATTAATCGGAGTTGGTTTAGAGTATACTTTTTAAAAAAAATAAAAAAGGCACGAATTGTAAGTTTTTATAATTCGTGGCTTTTTTTAAAATATTAAAACGTCAAACTCACCACATACCCTTCGTAAGTTCTTACGTTAAAAACAGTTCCATCTTCAAAAATTAAATATTGCCCTTTAATTCCGACAACTTTTCCGGAGAAATTTGGTGTTTTTTCTAAATTTAAACTCGAAACTTTTGTTGGGTATTTATTAACTGGAAAATCTAGGTTATAAAACGTATCTTTTTCAATAAAATAAGGTTTTGTTTCTTCTGGTAACCATTGTTTCAATTTATCTTTTTCTTCAGATAAATTTACTTCTGGAATTTCATTTTTTAGCATTTTTTGCCAGTTGGTTTTATCCGCAAAATGATTTTTTAAAGCCACTTCGGCCACACCAGCCAAATAACGATTTGGAGTTTCCAAAACAGGTAAAGCTTGAATAGCACCTTGATCAATCCAACGCGTTGGAACCTGAGTATTTCGAGTGACACCCACTTTTACTTCACTCGACAAAGCCAAATAAACCGTATGGGGTTGCAATTGCACTTTTTTCTCATATTCTAAATCTCTGTCTTCAATATCTAAATGCGCTTTACTCAATTCCGGATTCATAATCCAATCGGCCGCAGCTGGAATAGTTGAAAAACAATCGTAACAAAAACCTTGTCGCCAAATTTTCTTGGCTTTCTTACAATTTAAACACTGATAACCTTTAAAAGTAATTTCTATATCTTTATTAATTAACTGATTAACATTAATAAAATTGGAATCAAAAATTAAATAATACTGAATTGGAGAACCAATTTCGGTTTCCATTTTCGTTAACGTTCCTTCAAATGTTGTCATAAAAATTGTAATTGATATAAAAATTATTATTTTTGGTAAAGTTATAAAAATACCAACATTCAAATGCCTTTACCGATAATAAATTCGATTGCCTCATGGATCTTAAAAAAACGTATTCATCAAATTGAATTGTTTGTAAAATATCCTATTGAAGTTCAAGAAGAAATATTATTTGGTTTATTACGTTCGGCAGAAAATACTGTTTTAGGAAAAAAATTCGACTTTAGTAGCATTAAAAACTATGAAACTTTTAACGAAAGAGTACCCGTTTCTACTTATGAAGAATTAGAACCTTATATAGAACAAACGCGTCAAGGCGCACAAAATATTTTTTGGAATTCGAATATTAAATATTTTGCAAAATCTAGTGGAACTACAAATGCTAAAAGTAAATTTATTCCTGTAAGTTCTGAAGCATTAGACAACAATCATTACAAAGCCAGTAAAGATTTATTGTGTTTATATTTGAATAATAACGAAAATTCTCAATTATTTACCGGTAAAAGTTTACGATTAGGCGGTAGTAAAGAATTATACGAAAACAACAATACTATTTTCGGAGATTTATCAGCTATTTTAATTGACAACATGCCAATGTGGGCAGAATTTAGTTCTACTCCAAGCAACAAAACGTCATTAATGAGCGATTGGGAAACCAAATTACCAGCCATAATTAAAGAAAGTAGTTTAGAAAATGTGACTAGTATTGCTGGAGTTCCAAGTTGGATGATGGTTTTACTAAACAAAACTTTAGAAGAAAACGGAAAATCGAACATTTTAGAAATTTGGCCGAACTTGGAAGTATATTTTCATGGTGGAGTAAGTTTCGATCCGTATAGAGAACAATACAAAAAATTATTCCCAAAAGAAGATTTCAAATACTACGAAATTTATAATGCTTCTGAAGGATTTTTTGCACTACAAGATCAAAATAATTCTAACGAATTACTATTAATGTTAGATTATGGTATTTTTTATGAATTTATCCCAATGGATACTTTCGGAAAAGAGAATCAAAAAGTAATTCCGTTAAGTGAAGTCGAATTGCATAAAAATTACGCTTTAGTAATTACTACAAATTCAGGTTTATGGCGTTATTTAATTGGCGATACGATTCGATTTACTTCTTTAAATCCTTACAGAATTAAAGTTACAGGAAGAACCAAGCATCATATTAATGTTTTTGGGGAAGAATTAATGGTTGAAAACACCGATGCAGCTTTAGCCAAAACTTGCGAAATGTTAAATTGTGAAATTTTGGATTATACGGTTGCTCCAATCTTTATGGAAGGCAAAGAAAAAGGTGCTCATGAATGGATTATTGAATTTAAAAAGCATCCAGAAAATATTGATCATTTTACAGAAATATTAGATAAAAACCTGCAACAAGTAAATTCTGACTACGAAGCCAAAAGATTTAACAACATGACCTTAAACAAACTTGTTTTACATGTTGCTAAACAAGATTTATTTTATAATTGGCTGAAAAAAAATGATAAACTGGGAGGACAACACAAAATTCCACGTCTTTCTAACTCAAGAAACTACCTTGAAGAGCTATTACAATCGTAAGAAAAATCTTTAAT